>JAGXSM010000180.1 GCA_018333725.1 Melioribacter sp.
TAATTATAATAAAGATGGATAATAATTTGATTCGTGTTAATGATTTATTTATCATTTTATTTTCTTTCATTCCGATTTATTTCTTGTGTTGTTGTTTTGCCAGCAATTCATACAACCAGCCAGGCAGCATTCCAACAATACTTGTTAATAATACCATCTGCCACGGAAATTGAATTACTCTCTTTTCTTTTTTGATACCATCAATAATTATATCTGCTGTTTTTTCTGCCGTTATAAGAAATGGCATTTTAAATTTATTGCCGCTTGTCATCGGGGTTTCAACAAATCCGGGTCGTATAGTAATTACCTTTACCCCGTAAGGATTAAGTTCAACTCTCAATCCTTCAAGATAGTTTGTAATAGCAGCTTTGCTTGAAGTATAGAAACTACTACCTGAATAACCACGGTTATCGGCAAGGCTCGATACCCCGGCAATAATTCCATTTTTTCTTTCAAGAAAATCGGGCAGAAATTGTTCAATCCAATAAATCATTCCTAATAAATTTGTACCGTAAATTTTTTCAGCAAACTGCGAATTGTAATTACGGACATTCATATAATGACCGGCGCCGGCATTAAGAATAGCAAGATCAACACTACCAAATTTATCTTTAATTTCTGTATAAGCAGCAGCAACATCATTTTTATTAGACACATTGCACTGCAACAATAAATAAGAACACTTTTTCGTTTTATCTTCTTCTTTAATCTCTTCCAGCAAATTAATTCTTCTTGCTGTTAGAATAAGATTCACATTCTCGCCGGATAATTTAGATGCAATTGCTCTTCCTATTCCGCTTGACGCTCCTGTAATTAGAATGGTTTTGCCTGATAAGTCCATCTATTCTTTTATGTTTTTTAATGAACAATTTAAAATTATTTATTCTCTGTGGTATCTCCTAATTGTAAGCACTTTTTTTAGAAGGACAAAAATTTGTATCTTTAACAAAAATTATTCCCCGATTTATTATTAATCTATTAAGGATACTAGTGGAACCGGAATTTGTTGAGATTGATGATGTAATGATTAACACAGAGGTAATGGAAATTAAATTTACATGCGACCTTGAGAAATGTAAAGGCGCGTGCTGCACTATGGAAAGTGAATTCGGAGCCCCGATTACAAAAGAAGAAATAGAAGCAATTGATAGAATTTTACCTGTTATTAAAGAGTATCTACCCAAAGAACATGTGGAAGAAATAAATAAAAATGGTTTCTGGATCAACAGGTTCGATCAATTAATGACAAGAAGTTTGAACAATAGAGCTTGTGTTTTTGTTACATTTGAAAATGAAATAGCCAAATGCGGAATTGAAAAAGCATACCACGATGAAAAGGTTGATTTTGTTAAACCAATTTCATGTCACCTTTTCCCCATACGGATTTCCAGATTTGGCGGCGATGTTGTCCGTTTTGAAAAATATGAAGAATGTAGTCCGGCTCTAATTAAAGGGATTAAGAATGGAACAACAGTATTAGATTTTTGCCGTAATGCACTGGAAAGACTTTACGGCGCTGAATGGTTCTCAAAATTAAAAGACACGGTAATCAGGTAATTATGTTATCACTGCAACAAAGATTAGCTTTACAACAGAAACTTTCGCCCCAGCAAATTCAATATCAGAAATTGCTGCAGCTAAATACACTCGCATTAGAGCAAAGGATTAAAACCGAACTTGAGTTGAACCCGATACTTGAAGAAAGTCTGGAAGATGATGTTTCCCTTGAACAGCTTGATGAAAATCCAGAAGAAGGAGATGATACAACTAAAGCTGACGATGACGAAGAAACGTATAACAGCAAAGACGATGAGTTTGATCTTGAAGATTTTATGAATGAAGCCGAGATCGATTATGAATTCGAAAGAATAAACAGGAGTAACGACGAAGAGAAGGTTCATCCTATTGCCCCGCAGAGAAAAAGTTTACGCGATAATTTAATTGATCAGCTTCACATGCTCGATTTAGGCGAAGACCAGATGATTCTTGGCGAAAACATTATAGGAAGTTTAGACCGCGACGGATATTTCAAAGCCGATCTTGAAAAACTCCTAAACGAAGTAAATATGTTCGAAGGAACCAAACTCTCCATAACCGATGCCGAAAAGATACTGGGACTTATACAAACATTCGAGCCCGTTGGAATTGCATCGAGAAGTTTACAGGAGTGTCTGCTCGTTCAAATCAAAAATTCTTCCTTCGATCCCTATTACTCCTACCTTGCAGAAAAAATATTAGCAGAGCATTGGGAGAATTTTGTTAACAAACGCTACGATAATATTCAAAAAGTAATGGATCTTTCCAAGGAAACTCTCCGGACTTCCCTGGATATTATTCAGAAATTAAATCCAAAACCGGGTGAGGGGAATATCGATTCCGAAGAAATGAACCAGGTTACTCCGGACTTTATTATTGATAAAGTTGAAGACAATTACATCGTAACGTTAAACGATAGAAGCGTACCATCGGTTACAATCAGTAAAACATATCTTGAGATGATTGATACAAATAAGCGGAAGCGAAAAATTTCGGAAAGAGAGAAAGAAACACATAAATTCTTGCGCGAAAAGTTTGAATCGGCTAAATGGTTTATTGCATCTCTTCAGCAGCGGCGTCATACGCTAATGAAGATTATGCGGTCGATACTCGAAAAGCAATATAATTTCTTTGAAAGCGGTCCAAAGTTTTTAAGACCTATGATTTATAAAGATATCGCAGATGAAATCGGGATGGATATTTCTACAATTAGCCGCGTGGTTAATGGAAAGTATGTTCAAAGTCCACAGGGTATTCATGAATTGAAATATTTCTTTAGCGAAGGACTCTCAACAGATAGCGGTGATGAAATTTCTAACAAGCATATTAAAGAGCTAATCAAGGAAATTTGCGATAACGAACCAAAGAATAATCCTTATAGCGATGATAAAATTGCCAGCATTCTTCAGGAAAAAGGGATCCATATTGCAAGACGTACGGTTGCTAAATACAGGGAACAACTAATGATTCCGGTTGCACGTCTGCGAAAGCAGTTATGATTTTTATTGATGTTATTCTAATAATATTTCTATTCTCGTTATTTGCATTTTCGCACACATGGCTTGCCTCGTTAAAAATCAAAAAAAATTTTGTAGAGAAGATGGGAAATAAGATCGCATTTTACCGCCTCTTCTATAATTTATCCTCAATTATCTTTTTCCTTTTTTTCTATCTTGTATCACCCAGACCCGATCTGATTGTTTACGACTTACATTATCCGTTCGATATTATTACATTTGCACTCCAGATTTTATCGTTTATCGGATTAATCTGGGCAGTTAGAGGAACTAACTTAAAAGAGTTTGTTGGAATTTCTCAGATTGTTAGATATTTAGATGGTAATTACAATGTTTACGATCTGGATGAAAGACAGGTTTTTAGAAAGGACGGTCCATTTAAATTGGTTAGGCACCCGGTTTATTTGTTTTCAATTTTGTTTCTGGGATTAAGACCAACAATGGATCTGTTTTACCTGGTAATGTTCATCTGTATTGCTATTTATTTTTATATAGGATCTCTTTACGAAGAGAAAAAACTTATTGAGATTTTCGGCAACGAATATCTGGAATATCAAAAATCGGTTCCAAGATTAATCCCTTTTATAAAATAGAAACTAATTGATGATTCATTCGTCAATTGTTCAACAGGAGAATTAAAATGAAGATAAGATCAACAACGATTGTTGGAATAATTAAGGATGGAAAAGCGGCATTGGGCGGCGATGGCCAGGTTACTTTAGGCAACACTGTTATGAAGCATAACTCGATGAAAATAAGAAAATTGCTTAACGGTAAAGTTATATGCGGATTTGCCGGTTCAACAGCCGATGCATTTACACTTCTTCAACGCTTTGAAGAAAAACTTGAACAATACAGCGGCAACGTTTCCCGCGCTGTTGTTGAACTTGCAAAAGACTGGCGGACGGACAAATATCTCAGAAGGCTCGAAGCAATGCTTGCAATTATTTCCGAAGAGAAAGCTTTCATCGTTTCCGGAACCGGGGATGTTATTGAACCCGAAGATAATATTGTTGCTATTGGTAGCGGTGGAATGTATGCGCTTGCTGCTGCAAAGATGCTTAAAAAATACAGCAAACTTTCTGCAAAAGAGATTGTTGAAGAAGCTCTTAAAACCGCTTCGGAAATCTGTATTTATACTAACGACAAAATAACCGTTGAAGAGATATCTAAATGAGGAAAAAGAAAATGGATAACGGCGGACTAATGAAAAATTTAACTCCTACTCAGATAGTAAAAGAATTAGACAAATATATTATCGGTCAGAACGATGCAAAACGTGCTGTTGCAATTGCTCTTAGAAACAGGTGGAGACGTCAGCAGGTTGAAGAAGGAATTAAAGAAGAAATAATGCCTAATAATATTATTCTTATTGGACCAACAGGAGTTGGCAAAACGGAAATTGCAAGACGGCTTGCTAAATTATCCGGCGCACCGTTTATAAAAGTTGAAGCTTCCAAATACACTGAAGTAGGTTATGTTGGTAGAGATGTTGAATCGATGGTACGTGATCTTACCGAGCTGGCGGTTACAATGGTTAGATCTGAAAAAACGGTTTCTGTTCAGGAGAAAGCAGAGCGTATGGCCGAAGAAAAAATCCTGGATCAATTGATTCCACCTATAAAAAAATCTTCTACTGGAGATGAAAACGGAGAGAATGAGGAAATTCAAAATGAAAAAACACGCGAATGGATGAGAGAAAAATTACGCAACGGTGAACTGGACGATCGAATGATTGAATTCGACATAACATCTCCCGCATTCGGTATGCAGGTTCTCGGACCAATGGGCATGGATGATATGTCTATGAATCTACAGGAAATGTTCAGCAGTATGATTCCAAAAAAGAAGAAGAAAAGAAAGACAGCAATAAAAGAAGCCCGTAAAATTATTGCCCAGGAAGAAGCAGAAAAGTTAATTGATATGGAAGCTGTTCAGAAAGAAGCAATTAAACGTGTTCAGGAATCCGGGATTGTTTTTATCGACGAGATCGATAAAATTGCCGGAGCTAAAAGTCAGCAAGGACCCGATGTTTCCCGCGAAGGAGTTCAGAGGGATCTGCTTCCTATTGTTGAAGGCTCTACTGTGAATACTAAATATGGACCGGTTAAAACGGATCATGTTCTGTTTATTGCATCAGGTGCGTTTCATGTTTCAAAACCATCTGATTTAATTCCCGAACTTCAGGGTCGCTTTCCAATTCGTGTTGAACTTAAGAGTTTAACGGAAGAAGATTTCATAAAGATTCTTACTCTTCCTCAAAATGCATTATTAAAACAATATACCGCTCTTCTTCAAACGGAAGGAGTGGCAATTAAATTTACTGATTCTGCAATAAAGGAAGTTGCCAAAACCGCCGCGCTTGTTAATGATCAGGTTGAAAATATTGGCGCAAGGAGGTTGCATACAATTCTTACAACATTACTGGAAGATATTTTGTTTGAAGTGCCCGATAAAATGCCTAAATCCGAAGTGGAAATTTCCGGCGAGATGGTTAACAGTAAACTAGATAAGATTGTTAGGAACAGGGATTTGAGTAAATATATTTTATAATAAGATTAGAAAGGAAAGCGTAGTGAATTATAAATACGTATTTATTATTTTTTTATTGACGGTTCTGTTTGTAAGATGTTCAAATGATAATACTGATGAAATTGTAAATCTGGGAGCCGCAAAGAAAGTTGTTCAGAATTATTATGAGTCCAGTAATTACGAAAGAGATTGTAAAGTAATTATAGATAAAGCAATAGATCATATTAATGGATTGACATTACCGGAAAAGCCGACAGTTATATTTGATATTGATGAAACATCGCTGGCAAATTATCAGCACATAAAAGAAATTGATTTTGGATATTATTACGATATCTGGCTTGAATGGCTTAAACAATCGGATGCGGTTGCAATTCCGCAAACAAAAAGATTCTACGATTTTCTGCTTACAAAGAATATTGATGTGGTTTTTATCTCCGGAAGGAATGACGATTCTTACCAGGCAACATTAAAAAATCTATTTTACCAGGGTTATACAAAATTAGATACAGTTATTGTACGCAACAAAGACGAACGGAATTTATCAGCATCAGAATTTAAACTTGCTAAAAGGAAGGAACTCACTCAAAAAGGATTCAACATAATTGCAAATATCGGCGACCAGATGAGTGATTTTTATGGAGGATACTCCGGCTACATTATTAAACTTCCGAACTATCTTTATTTAATAGATTAGCTTATTGTTTATTATCTTTGAGCTAAGTTTATACCGGATTTAAAGAGCTGCACATTTCACAACAATTCTTTGAAGCATGGCGGAACAAAATCTAAAAACAGCTATTGTTGTTGGAGCAACAGGTCTTATTGGTGGACTTCTTGTTAAAAAATTATTGAAGGATCTTCGTTACAGTAATGTAAAAGTTTTTACAAGAAGAACAACCGGGTTAACAAGCCCTAAACTTCATGAACATATTATGGATTTTAATCTAATTGAAATGTGGGGAGATAAAATTTCCGGTGACGAATTATTCTCCGCACTCGGCACAACAATTAAACAAGCCGGTAGTAAAGAGAAACAATACCTTGTTGATTATACTTATCAATATGAAATTGCCAGAGCGGCAGCAGAAAATCATGTTCAAAAATATTTTCTTGTCTCTTCAATCGGGTCAAACAGGTTCTCCCCAAATTTTTATCTTAGAATGAAAGGTGCTCTTGATTATGCTGTGTCTGAAATGCCTTTCAGTAAAATTGTAATATTTCAACCGGCGGGACTAATTGGGGAGAGGGACAACCCAAGACCTGGAGAAAAGATTGGAATTGTTATAGCAAATTTTATTGGCCGACTTTTTCCATCATTAAAAAAATACAAACCCATAAAAGCAGAAAGAGTTGCAGATGCAATGATTAATGCAGCTAATGATTCTACTCATCAAAAATTAATTGTATATAAATCCGATCAAATAAATCTTATTGCCGAATGATATCAAAAGTAAGATGGGGAATTATCGGCTGCGGGGATGTTACAGAAGTTAAGAGCGGTCCCGGTTTTCAGAAAGCGGAAGGTTCGGAACTTGTTGCAGTAATGAGAAGGAATGAAAAACTTGCAGAGGATTATGCACAGCGACACAATGTACCGAAATGGTATAACGATGCAAATAAACTGATAAACGACCCGGATGTTGATGCTGTTTATATTGCGACACCTCCATCTACACACAAAGAATATACTATTGCTGCGGCTTCAGCCGGCAAACCTGTTTATGTTGAAAAACCGATGGCGCTTAATTATAGCGAGTGCATCGAAATGGTTGAAACATGTCGGAAATTTAATGTTCCACTTTTTGTTGCATATTACAGAAGAGCGTTACCACGATTCTTAAAAGTTAAGTCCCTTTTGGAAGAGAATAGAATAGGAGAAATTCGTTCCGTCTCAATTAAGTTTTTTCAGCAGACAACAGATAAAGATTTAAGTCCGGATAACTGGCGTGTTGATTCATCCATTGCCGGTTGCGGTTACTTCTGCGATCTCGGCTCTCATATGATCGACCTAATTCAATTTTTACTTGGTAAAATTAGTGATGCTTCGGGTTACACTTTTAATCAATCAAAACTATATAAAGCAGAGGACACTGTCTCTGCAACATTTATATTCGAAAACGGAATCTGCGGTAATGGTATCTGGTCATTCAGCGCATTTAACAATTTAGATGAAACAGAAATACTCGGCACTAAAGGGAAAATAACCTATTCAACATTTTCCAATGAACCGTTAAGACTTTATATTAATAATAGAATGGAAGAAATTAATATTGAACATCCGCTGCATGTTGCGCAACCGCTTATTCAATTGGTAGTAAACGACTTATTAGGCAAAGGTATTTCTCCGAGCAACGGCGACACTGGCTCTCAGACAAGTTTGATAATGGATAAAATTCTTGGTCGAAGATAAAAGTTTTCTTTGAATCAATATTCTAACGTAACACAAACAAGTTCAAAACCGATACATAATATGATTGAAGATGTAAAAGCATGGGTTATATCTGCAACAATGGGATACGGGCATCAACGTGCTGTTCATCCATTGCGGGAAATTGCCGAAGAAAACATAATCACTGTCGGTGCTGGTGAAGCTGCATCGAAGAATGAAGAAAAATTATGGAAGCGTGTACTCGGCGCTTATGAATTTATGTCGCGCGCAAAAGGAATTCCATTTATCGGAAAACCAATCTTCAATTTATTGGATGCATTACTTCACATTCCTTCCTATTACCCGATGAGAGATTTATCCAATGCAACTTTCCAGGTTGACTTGCTGGAATCAAGCATAAAAAAAGGTCTATGTGCGGCAATGCTTGAAAAAGTTAAAACAAAAAATCTGCCTATTGTTACATCATTCTATGCATCTGCAATTGCAGCAGATATGAAAGGTTTCCATAATGTGTATTGTATTATATGTGATGCGGACTTGAATCGTGTTTGGGTTGCCCGGCAGCCATGGGAAAGTAGTATACACTACTTTGCGCCTTGCGGTAAAGCTGCACAGCGATTAAAAGCGTATGGCGTACCTGATGAAAGAATTTTTATTACCGGGTTTCCTCTGCCGATTGAATTAATTGGTGGTGAAGAGATGCCCGCACTGAAAAAAAATCTTGGACGGCGGCTTGTTAACCTCGATCCAAGAAAAGTATTCAGGGGTCGTCACGAAAAAAATGTTGAGCATTTTTTAGGTAAGAACAACTACCATGATAATGTTAAGAGTAAATTAACCCTATCATATGCTGTGGGTGGTGCCGGGGCTCTTAAAGAAATTGGCAGAAAGATTGCTTTTAGTCTTAAAAACAAAATTCTCAATAACGAAGTAAAGCTGATTCTGATAGCCGGGACAAAGCAAAATGTAAAAGACTATTTCTATTCCATAAAAAAACAAATTACAGACGATGATTCACAAATTGAAATTATCTACTCTGATTCGATGGAAGATTATTTTGAAAAGTTTAACAATGCTATGCACGAAACCGATATTTTATGGACAAAACCAAGCGAGCTTTCTTTCTATAGCGGATTAGGACTTCCTATAATAATGACACCAACAATTGGTTCACAGGAAAAGTTTAACCGGTTGTGGCTGTTCGAAATTCAAGCCGGTATAAAACAGATGAATGCAGATTATACTGATCAGTGGCTGAACGATCTCTTGAATAAAGGAATCCTTGCCGAAATGGCCTGGTCTGGTTTTCTTAAAGCAAGAAAACTTGGTACATACAAAATAATCGAGGTTCTAAAAACCGGTAATTTAACTCACTCTCAATCACCGGTTCTTCGTTAAATATATTTATGCAGAAACAGAAATTACTTTTTATCTACTTAAGAACCGGCGGGGGACATCTTGCACCGGCCCGTGCCGTAGCAGAGCATATAAGCAAATATAAAAGCGATGATTGCGAAACATTACTTATAGATGGGTTCGGTAAAACAAAATGGCTGGCACGCTTTATTATTGAGGATGGTTACCGTCATCTTCAAAGTAAAGCCAAATGGTTTTATGAATTTCTTTATTTAACTCACAAACTGAAATTTATCTCTCATATCAGTGCGTTTTTAGTATCAATAAATATTACAAAGTATTTAAAAGAAGTTCTGCTGGATTATAAGCCCGACAAGATTGTTCTATTCCATTTTTTTCTTATCAAACCTCTTTTTTCGACACTACAAAAATTGAAGAAAGAGATTCCCGTGATAACAGTAGTAACAGATCCGTTCACAGCGCATCCGCTCTGGTTTCTTAAGAAAGACCAGAACTTTATTCTGTTCAGCGATAAACTTAAAAATCAGTGTATTAAAAACGGGATAGAAGAAACACGTTTAAATGTTTTCCCGTTTATTTTAAGTGAAAAATTTTCTGAAAAGCCCGATGAAGAAAAAGTACTTTTATTGAAGAGCAGGTATGGAGTTGAAAATAAGAAGACGCTTTTAATACTCGGCGGAGGTGATGGAATCCCAAAAGGGAAAAGAATTCTTAAAAAATTTATTAAGAGTAGTTTCGATTATAATATTATTATTGTCTGTGGCAATAACAAAAAACTTTTCAACCAGGTAAATAAATTAAAACAAAAATACAACCGTGATAATCTTATTGTTTACGGCTTTGTCGATTTTGTTTACGATCTAATTTGCTTATCCGATCTTGTAATTACAAAATGCGGTGCCTCAACTTTTATGGAGATATTAATGAGCGGAAAAATTCCTGTTGTTAATACTTATATATGGGAACAGGAAAAGGGAAATGTCGATTTTATAATAGAAAACAAATTGGGAATTTATGAAAAGAGAATTGACAGGCTTCCCGGCATCGTTGAAAATCTTTTCAGGGAAAAAGATCTTTACAGTGAATTCAAAAAAAATATTGACAACGCCGGTCTTAAGAATGGTTCGGCAGAAGTTGCCGGGTATATCTGTAATTTTTAATTAACTCCCGGATCATTCTTGCAGCAAATTATCCCCGCTTAATACTGTAACTCATTACATCAAGCCATAAAGGAACATACGAAATTCCCTTTATTTATTAACCTTTTCAAACTCAACCAAGCATTCAGTATCAGGATTTTTTATATTTGCACCTAATTATTATCAATAGTTGAGAAGTAAATGCCGGCAAAGAATTTTTCTGAAATCCCCAAAACGTATAGTCCCAAAAATGTTGAAGATAAGTGGTACAAATACTGGTACGATCATAATCTCTATCACAGCGAAGTTGATGAAAACAAAGAACCATACACAATTGTAATTCCGCCTCCCAACATAACGGGAATACTTCACATCGGTCACATTCTTAACAACACACTTCAGGATATTTACATTCGTTACAAACGAATGATGGGATTTAATGCTTGCTGGATTCCCGGAATTGATCACGCATCAATTGCAACCGAAGCTAAAGTTGTTGCTATGCTGAAGGAACAGGGAATAAATAAGGATAATATTTCCCGTGAAGATTTCTTACAATACTGTTACGAGTGGAAAGAAAAATACGGCGGAATAATTTTTAAGCAGCTCCGTAAACTTGGTGTTAGCTGCGATTGGCAGCGCGAACGTTTTACGATGGATATACACTATTATAGAAAAGTAATTGAAGCATTTGTAAAACTTTACAAAGAGGATCTCATCTACCGCGGTTATAGAATGGTTAACTGGGATCCCGCCTCAAAATCTGCAATCAGCGATGAAGAAGTTTTTTACAAAGAAGTAAAAGGTAAACTGTGGCACTTCAAATATCCGGTTAAGGATTCTACTGAATATATTATTGTTGCTACAACAAGACCCGAAACAATGTTGGGTGATACAGGAATTGCTGTTAATCCGGATGATGAACGCTATAAACATTTAATCGGTAAAACTGTAATTCTTCCGATTGTCGGAAGAGAAATCCCTTTGTTTACTGATGAGTATGTAGATAAAGAATTTGGTACCGGTGCCGTAAAAGTTACACCAGCACACGATGTTAATGATTACGAAATGGGTCTGCGTCATAATCTGGAAATGGTTAACATTTTTAATGAAGACGCTACTTCAAATGGAAACGTACCCAAAGAATTTAGAGATCTCGATCGGTTTGATCTCCGTTATAAAGTTGTTGCAAGAATGGAAGAACTTGGTCTGCTTCATAAAGTTGAAGAATATACCAATAAAGTCGGCTATTCCCAGCGCGGTAATGTTCCTATTGAACCATATTTATCCGAACAGTGGTTTATGAGAATGGATAAACTGGCCAAACCCGCTCTCGAAGCCGTGCTTAATGGTAAAGTCAATTTTTATCCGGGACACTGGGTTAAAACTTACGAACACTGGATGACAAACATTCGCGACTGGTGTATATCGCGTCAGCTCTGGTGGGGGCAACGTATCCCGGTATGGTATCATAGAGAAACAAAAGAAATTTACTGCGAAGTTGAACCACCGGCAGATATTGAAAGTTGGTACCGGGATGATGATGTGCTCGATACATGGGCATCAAGCTGGTTATGGGCACAGGATGTTTTTACAAATGAAGAAGAAAAAAACTATTATTATCCGACCGACCTTTTAGTTACTGCACCTGATATTATTTTCTTCTGGGTCGCGCGAATGATTATTGCCGGAATGCATTTTAAGAATGAAATTCCCTTCAGAGATGTTTACTTTACCAGTACAGTGCGTGATACCCAGGGAAGAAAAATGAGCAAGTCGCTCGGCAACTCTCCGGATCCGCTTGATCTAATTGAAGAATATGGGGCTGATGCATTAAGATTCACAATGATCTATATCGCTCCGCTCGGCCAGGATGTTTTATTCAGTACTGATAAATGTGAAATAGGAAGAAACTTTGCAAACAAAATATGGAATGCCGGAAGATTCTTATTAATGAATTCACAAAACATAAAAGTAAGTAAGGATCTTGTTGATGAACATTTAGATTTTACCGATAGGTGGATTATATCGCGCTTCCAGAAAACTCTGAAAGATTTAACAGAAGCAATTGATGAGTATGAAATAAATAATGCTGTAAAAATTATATATTCTTATGTGTGGAATGATTTCTGCGATTGGTATGTTGAGTTGTCCAAGTTCAGATTATATAATGCATCTGACGAAGTAAAATCAGCTCTTCTTTCTCGTTCAATCTCTTTGTTCGAAGAGATGCTTAAACTTGTTCATCCTTTTATGCCGTTCATTACCGAGGAGATTTGGCAGCTTCTTGATGAAAGAAATGAAGGCGAAAGTATTTCAACAAAAGAATTTCCTAAGTATTATGGAGTTCTTGTGGATGAAATAGCAGAAATGAACGTTGAGTTTCTTCAGAATATAATTACGGCTATCAGAAATATCCGCGGAGAAATGAACTTACCCCCATCAAAACAAATTAATGTTCTGCTGAAAACAGATAAGATTAATGAAGAACAGATTAAATATATAAGATCACTTGTTAAGATTGATCAATTAACAGTTGATCCCAAAATTGAAAAACCAAAGGCAAGCGCATCTGCCGTTGTAAAAGGATGCGACATTTTTATACCTCTCGAAGGATTAATAGATCTCAATGTTGAACGGGCAAGAATTGAAAAAGAAATAACCCGTATCTCCGGTTCTCTCGAAGGGGTAAGAAAAAAATTATCCAACGAAGGATTTGTTGCCAAAGCACCTGCAGAAGTGATAGACCGAGAGCGTACTAAAATGAATGATTGGGAGAAATCCCTCGAAAAGCTGAAAACAATCCTTGAAGACATTAATTAAACTGCTGTTTATAATTTTACAAATGAGTGTCTCAAAAGTAATCTTTCATAATCAAATAGAACGCGGATAAACATGGATTCAACAGATTATCGCGGATAATAATTTAAATAATGCTTCTGAGATTTTTCCGGCAATTATTTATTCATCTTATACAAATTTTAAAAGAACCTTTATAGCCTGTATTCCATTCCTTTCTTTAATTTGTTATTTTAATTCTGCAATAAAAGAAAATTAGGTCATCTCATGGATGTTGAAATTCTTTCACGTATTCAATTCGCTTTTACAATTGCATTCCATTATATCTACCCGCCTTTAAGTATTGGTCTTGGTGTACTTCTCGTAATTATGGAAGGGATGTATCTAAAAACCGGCAATAAACTTTACGAGCAGATGACAAAATTCTGGGTTAAGATATTTGCACTAACATTTGCAATGGGAGTTGCAAGCGGAATTGTAATGGAATTTGAATTTGGTACTAACTGGGCAACCTACTCACGCTTCGTCGGAGATGTTTTCGGTAGTGCATTAGCGGCAGAAGGTATCTTTGCATTCTTTCTCGAATCAGGATTCCTTGCTGTCCT
>JAGXSM010000181.1 GCA_018333725.1 Melioribacter sp.
TTATAAATGGAAACGTTTCG
The DNA here is from genome assembly GCA_018333725.1 of Melioribacter sp. Classification (GTDB taxonomy): domain Bacteria; phylum Bacteroidota; class Ignavibacteria; order Ignavibacteriales; family Melioribacteraceae; genus DSXH01. The sequence goes on from JAGXSM010000181.1 coordinate 21, forward strand.
GTTAGCGGCAACCTTACATTGGGCGATACATCACATATTAAAGGTGAAGTAAAAGCCCGAAGCATAAATATGAGCGGGCAAATTGAAGGGAAGGTAATGGTTGATGAAAAATTAAGATTGGAATCCAAATCAGTTCTTAAAGGAGATCTTATTGCAAAAACGTTGATAATTGAAGAAGGTGCTTTTTTTGATGGACGGAGTTCTATGGAAAAGAACAAATCTGAAACTAAAGTATTTGAATGAGTGAAGAGAAGTACACTTCAAAATTTTCTGAAAGTTATAGAAAAATTGGACCTTACCTTGGTCTTGGAACTCAACTTGCTGCAACTATCATCTTAATGTTTTTTCTTGGCAGATGGCTGGATACAGAATTAAATACAGAACCTTTTTTAATGATCGCTTTCTCACTTATTGGTGGATTTGCCGGAATTTATAATTTTATTAAAACTGTTTTAGATCTCAACAAAAAAATTGATAAAAAAAATTAAATACCCCTTACTACTTCCCGCAATTTGCATACTATGCCTTTTAGTTATGCATCATTATCAGATTATTACCACCGTCTTCAGGGATTCTGTTTTTTATGCCAGCATAATTATGATGATAAATTTTACCTTTTTTCTGATTTTTTGGGAGTATTCGAAGAATAAAAACAATAAAACCTTCCTTATTTTCAACCTTGGTGGTATGGCTTTCCGGCTTATATTGACACTTATTGGTGTGTTTGTAGTGATAAAATTCTTGAATATTGACAAATATGCGTTTATATTTACGCTCTTCATATGGTATATCTTGTTTCTTACATATGAAATAGTGGTATTTAAGAAAAAAGCTGGAAAAGTTACATTATCCTAAAAAATCAAGTAAATGTGGACATCTGATTCAACTATTGTAGCAGATACATTAAAAGCATCCTCGGGTAGCCAGGATACCGGATGGATAATGCACCATGTTTTGGATGCACGTGAACTGGATCTAACTCCATTCGGTGTAATTCATTTACCTCAAATTCATCTATTTGGAATGGACATTTCTATTACCAAGCATGTTGTATTTATGTGGATTGCGGTTATCTTACTTGTACTTGCTTTTATTGCAGCAAGAAAATCTTATCAAAAATCTCTTGTTCCACACGGGGTTACTAATTTGCTTGAAGTACTAATTGTGTTTGTCCGTGATGAAATTGCAAAACCAACAATTGGTCATGGCTTCGAAAAGTTTTTACCGTATTTACTTACTGTGTTTTTCTTTATTCTCACATGTAACTTTTTAGGTCTCATTCCATACGGCTCAACCGCTACAAGTAATATTTCTGTAACTGCAACATTAGCAACTATTTCCTTTTTTGTAATTCAGATTGGCGGAATTATGAAGAACGGATTCTTCGGATATTTCAAAGGATTAATTCCTCATGGAATTCCAATGTGGCTGCTGCCTATTATGTTTGTGGTTGAACTATTAGGGTTGTTTACCAAACCGTTTGCATTGGCTATTCGTCTTTTTGCAAACATGACTGCCGGGCATATTGTTATAATGGCATTAATTGGTTTGATATTTATTCTAAGAACCTATTTTGTAGTTCCGGTTTCGATTTCATTTGCATTATTTATTTTCTTGCTTGAAATTTTAGTCGCACTGATTCAGGCATATATATTTACAATGTTGTCATCGCTATTTATAGGGATGGCATATCATCAAGAGCATTAATTATTTAATAACAGTAAATAATAGGAGGAAGTTAAATGGAATACGCATATTTAGCAGCTGGTTTTAGCGCAGCATTAACCGTTATCGGTGGTGCATTCGGTATTGGTAAATTAGCAAGTGCTGCTATGGAAGCAAGCGGTCGTCAGCCCGAAGCTGCCGGTGAAATTAGAACATCAATGATTATTGCTGCTGCTCTCATTGAAGGTATTTCACTTTTTGCTCTGGTTATCTGTATTCTTCTTGCATTAAAGTAATTTTATAATTTTTCTCTAAACATGAGGAAATTTTCAGAATGATATTAGCTGATTTATTTGTTATAGCTCTTGCCGGCGGAGGAGAAAGCGGCGGTCCACTTGATGTTAATCCCGGTGTAATTTTATGGACTGTTGTTACATTCATCTTTTTACTCCTCATTCTAAAAAAGATCGCCTGGAAACCGATACTCAATTCGCTTAAAGAAAGAGAAACCTTTATTAAAGAATCTTTAGAAAAAGCTGAAATTGCAAAAAAAGATGCCGAAAAAATGATTGCTGATAATAAGCAGAGCATGTTAAAAGCCGAAGAAGAAGCAAAGAAAATTATTGACCAGAGCAGAGAGTTTGCAGAGAAGCTGAAATCTCAAATTCTGGATTTGAGCAAAACACATGCTAAAAAGATGGTTGAGGACGCGACTAACGAAATAGAAAGAAAAAATGCCGAAGCTTTCAACAAATTGAAAGAACAGGTAGCGGATATCGCAATTCAGTCTGCCGAAAAAATATTGAGAGAGAATCTTGATAAGGATAAACAAGTGAAATTAGTTAAAAAATATATGGATGACCTTTCTAAAAACTGATTATGAGTGTTTTTAGAATTTCATACCGTTATGCTAATTCTTTTTTTCAGATTGCTGAAGAAAGAAAATCATTAAACAAATTTGCCGATGATGTTGAATTGGTTTTCAATACTCTTGCTCATTCAAAAGAATTGAGAGTTGTATTACGGAACCCGGTTATTAAACAGAATGAAAAGAAAAAACTTCTATCAAAAATTTTCGGTTCCAAAATTCAAAAGGCTACATCCGATTTTTTGGAATTCATTATCGAAAAAAACCGTGAAGATATTCTGACAGAGATAATGAGCGAATTCCTGATCCTAAAGGATCAGAAAGAAGGAATTGTAAGAACAAGGATTACTTCTTCTGTTGAATTGACTGATTCTATTAAAAAAGAGATTGTTTCAAAACTTGAAAAACGTATAAATAATAGAGTAAAACCTGAATATTCTGTAGATCATAATTTAATCGGGGGTTTTATCGTAAAAATTCAAGATACTGTTCTAGATGCATCGGTAAAACATCAGCTCGATTTATTAAGAAAAAAATTCTCGGAAGAGATCAGCATTTCGAACAATTAGGAAAAAAATATGGCTGAAATTAGACCTGACGAAGTAACTGCGATACTTAGAAAACAACTTGCCGGTTTCGATAACGAAGTTGATATTTATGAAGTAGGCACTGTTCTGCAAGTGGGCGATGGAATTGCACGTGTTTACGGCTTATCTAATGTAATGGCAAGTGAATTGGTGGAATTCCCGAATAATGTAGCAGGTATGGTCCTTAATCTTGAAGAAGATAATGTTGGATGCGTACTATTTGGTGAAACAAGTTTGATTAAAGAGGGAGACACTGTTAAAAGGACCAAGCGCGTTGCCTCATTCCCGGTGGGTGATAAATTATTAGGCAGAGTTGTTGATCCGCTTGGTGAACCGTTAGATGGTAAGGGAACAATTCAGTTTGATAAATATATGCCGATTGAAAGAAAGGCACTTGGTGTTATTGCACGTCAACCCGTTAAAGAACCTCTCCAAACAGGTATAACTGCTATTGATGCGATGATTCCGATTGGTCGTGGACAGCGCGAATTGATTATCGGTGATCGTCAGACCGGTAAAACGGCCATTGCAATTGATACTATAATTAATCAGAAATACACGCATACTGAAGAAGCTAAAAAATACGGTATTAAACCTGTTTATTGTGTCTATGTAGCAATCGGACAGAAAAATTCTACTATTGCACAGGTAGTTGCAAAACTGGAAGAAGAAGGTGCAATGGCTTACACAACTATTGTATCTGCACCGGCATCATCTCCGGCTCCTCTTCAATATATTGCACCTTATTCCGGTGCAACGTTAGGGGAACATTTTAGAGATTCAGGTAGGCATTCACTTGTTATTTATGATGATCTTTCCAAACAAGCTGCAGCATACCGTGAGCTCTCCCTATTACTAAGAAGACCTCCCGGACGCGAAGCATACCCGGGTGATGTGTTTTATCTCCATTCCCGTTTACTTGAAAGAGCTTCAAAATTAAGTGAAGATCTTGGGGGCGGAAGTTTAACTGCCCTTCCTATTATTGAAACTCAGCAAGGCGACGTTTCTGCTTATATTCCTACTAACGTTATTTCGATTACTGATGGACAAATTTATCTTGAACCAAATTTGTTTAATGCTGGTGTTCGTCCTGCTATTAACGTTGGTATTTCGGTATCTCGTGTTGGTGGTAATGCACAAATTAAAGGAATGAAAAAAGTTGCAGGTTCACTTAAAATCGATTTGGCTCAATATCGTGAACTGGAAGCTTTCGCTAAGTTCGGATCCGATCTTGATAAAGCTACTCAAAAAATTCTTGCTAAAGGTGCGCGTCTTGTTGAATTGCTTAAACAGGGCCAGTATGTTCCTATTCAGGTAGAAAAACAAGTTGTTTCAGTTTTCCTTGGAACCAATAATTACTTAGATACTATTGATGTTAAGGAAGTAAAGAGATTCGAAAAAGAATTTCATGAGTTTGCCGAATTAAAATATCCGGCTATTTATGAGAATATTAGATCGACAAAAGAACTAAAAGAAGATACAGTTCAGCTCCTTAAAAAAGCTGCTGATGAGTTTATTGAAAAATTTACTAAATAATAAAAATATTTATCGAAGATTAATTTTAGATGGCTACATTAAGGGACATAAAGAGAAGAATAAAAGGTGTTAAGAATACACAGCAGATTACAAAAGCTATGAAAATGGTTGCTGCTGCAAGACTTCGCCGCGCTCAGGAAAATATAATTAATTCCCGTCCATATTCCAGGAAGATTTCCGAAGTATTAAGCCATCTGTTGAAGATTGAAAAAAACATTAATAACCCTCTAATTACCGAACGAAAAGTTGAAAACGTTGCATTGATAGTAATTACTTCCGATAGGGGATTATGCGGTAGTTTTAATATTAATGCTATTAGATTTGCTGAAGAATTTATTAACAATGAGTTGAGTGAACTTAATAGTAAAGGAAAAGTTAAATTATACTGTCTTGGTAAAAAAGGGAACGACCACTTTACCCGGCGGAATTACAACGTAACCGGTTCTTACCCTGGAATTTTTTCCCACTTAAAATTTGAATTTGCATCCGGACTTGTTAGAGAATTAACTCACAAATATTTATCCGGCGAAATTGATAAAGTTTTAGTTGTGTTCAATGAATTTAAATCCGTTATTCAGCAGAAAACTGTAATCGAACAGCTGTTACCTATTAAACCATTTGAAGAATCAACTTCAGATACAAGCTATTCGGATTACATTTATGAACCGGATAAATCCGGCATCATTAATACAATGCTGCCAAAACATTTGAACGCGCAGATGTGGAGATATTTACTGGAATCATTTGCAGCCGAACTTGGTGCACGTATGACGGCAATGGATATGGCAACGGAAAATGCTAAAGAGTTAATTCGTTCATTGAACTTGACTTATAATAAAGAACGTCAGGCTTCTATAACAAGGGAAATTATTGAAATTGTATCCGGAGCAAATGCCCTAAAAGGAAGTTAAATAATTAACTTTTGAAATGAATTCTCTTTTTATTATTTTTTAATTGAGTTGATAGACGATGCTCGAAGAATTATCTGAAAAGCTTGAACGTGCGTTAAAAAAAATTACTGGTCAGGGGAGAATCTCCGAATCGAATATTTCGGATACCCTTAGGGAAATCAGGCGTGTTCTTTTAGATGCTGACGTAAATTATAAAGTTGCCAAACAGTTTATTGAAGATGTTAAACAAAAAGCTATTGGTCAGGAAGTTATCAATTCCGTTACTCCGGGACAGTTAATTACTAAAATTATTTATGACGAATTAACTTTGCTTCTTGGAAGTACCGGTTCCGAACTTACTCTTAATCCTTCAGGAATTACATCCGTAATGTTGATAGGATTACAGGGTTGTGGTAAGACTACTTTCAGTGCCAAATTAGCAAAGTACTTAAAAAACAGAAAAAGAAATGTTCTTTTAGTTGCTGCTGATGTTTACCGACCTGCTGCAATTGATCAGTTAAAAATTCTGGGTTCTCAAATTTCTGTTCCAGTGTTCACTATTGATGATAGTAAAGACCCGGTAAAGATTGCTTCCGAAGCAATGAGTTTTGCTAAAGAAAACGGCTTGAATACGGTAATTATAGATACAGCCGGTCGTCTGCATGTTGATGAAGATATGATGAATGAAGCTGCCGCAATTAAAGCTAAGGTTAATCCTACTGAAACTTTGTTTGTTGTAGATTCGATGACCGGACAGGATGCTGTAAATTCGGCTAAAGCATTCCATGAAAAAGTTGATTTCGATGGAGTTGTAATTACAAAGCTCGATGGCGATTCAAGAGGCGGATGTGTACTTTCAATCCGTGCTGTTGTAGATCGCCCGGTTAAGTTTACAAGTCTTGGAGAAAAATTAGATTCAATTGAGCTTTTTTATCCCGAACGTTTGGCTTCAAGAATTTTAGGTAAAGGCGATATTGTTTCTCTTGTTGAAAAAGCACAGGAACAAATTGACGAAAAAGAAGCTGAAGACTTAGAGAAAAAATTACTTGCAAACAAATTTGATTTTGATGATTTTCTTAAGCAAATCAAAATGATTAAGAAAATGGGTTCTTTAAAATCATTGCTCGGTATGGTACCCGGACTTGGTTCTGCTATTAAAAATGCCGATATTGATGATAAGCAGTTGGTAAAGGTTGAATCGATTATTCAATCGATGACCAAAAAGGAAAGGATTAATCCAAAAATATTAAACGGAAGCAGACGTAAAAGAATTGCCCGTGGAAGCGGTAATTCTATTCAGGATGTTAACCGGTTAATAAAGCAGTTTGAAGAAATGCAGCGAATGGTTAAAATGATGAGTTCTAAATCCGGTAAATCCGGCATGATGAATCTGAAAAATTTTAGATATAATTAATAATAAAAAATCATATGGAGGAAAAAACAAATTGGCAGTTAAGTTAAGACTGAGAAGAATGGGAAAGAAAAAACAGCCGGTATATAAAGTTGTTGCGGCTGATTCACGTTCACCACGAGACGGTAAATTTATTGAAGCGATCGGATTGTATAATCCTAAAACTAATCCAGCTACAGTTGAAATAAAAGAAGATCGTGCCCTTTATTGGCTGGGTGTAGGTGCCCAACCGACAGATACTGTTAAAAATATCTTGACAAATCAAGGAATTATTCTTAAACAGGAATTGACAAAAAAAGGTTTATCGGAAGAACAGGTTTCTGCTAAACTTGATGAATGGAAAAAATTTAAAGAAGCTTCTCTTACAGCTAAAATGAAAAAACGTGAAGAGAAAGCTAAAAGCAAAAAAGCATCCGCTGAAAAAGCTGAAGAAAAGTCTGATAGTGCAGCGGAAGCAAAGGGTACTGCTTCCGAATAAGCTGTTCCATTTAAGGTTCAGCCGGCACCTTAAATACGTACCCTTTTTCATTAAATATAGGTACTCTCATGAAGGAATTTATTGAATTTATTGCAAAACATCTTGTTGATAATCCCGACGGTGTTTCTCTTGATGAAGTAACTCCGGATGACAAAACCGTTGAGCTTACTCTTAAAGTTGGTGCTGAAGATGTGGGCAAAGTCATTGGCAAGCAAGGTAAAACCGCTCAAGCTATGAGAACATTGCTTACAGCTATTGCAGCTAAAGAAGGAAAACGAGCAATTTTAAAAATTCTTGATTAATCCGGTTCCTGTTCGGATACTTCTGTGGATCAATTTATTTTAATTGCTAAAATTGTTGCTCTGCATGGCTCTGATGGGTTTGTTGCTATTGATTCTTATTCCGATTTCAGTGAGAGGTTTTACGATCTGAAAAAGATTTTTATTGATTTCTTCGGTAACAAAAAAGAATTTGTAGTTGAAGAAGTTGATAAAATAAAAGGAAAATTTTTGCTGAAAATCAAAGGATTCAATTCCTCTGATGCTGCAAAAATCTTTGTCGGCAAACAAATTTTTATTGATGAAATAGATTCAGTTCAACTGAGCGATAATACTTTTTTTATTCATGATATTATCGGCTCTAAAGTCTATCGCTCTAAAGTTCTTTTAGGTTATGTGGAAGATGTTTTGGTTCTACCTGCTAATGATGTTTATGTTGTTAAAGATCGGAACAATAAAAATATTTTGATCCCGGCAATTAAGGATTTTATAATAAAAATAGATCCGGTTAAGAAAAGAATTGATTTAGTAGCCGAGTGTGATTTGCTTTATGAAGATGAGAATTGATGTGATTTCTGCTGTCCCGGATTCTCTTATTAGTCCTCTGAGTACCAGTATAATTAAGAGAGCACAAGAGAGAGAAAAAGTTGAAATTGTTGTGCATAATCTTAGGGATTATGCTCACGATAAGCATAAACAGATTGATGATAAGCCCTTTGGCGGCGGACCCGGGATGCTCCTTAAACCCGAACCGTTCTTTGAATGTATTGAAAAATTATTGAACGAAAGAAATTATGATCATGTTATTTATCCTTTACCCGGAGGAAAATTCTATGATCAAAAAATGGCTAATAATTTTTCGTTAGCTAAAAATATTTTAATTATTGCCGGACATTATAAGGGAATTGACGACAGGGTCCGTCAAAAATTTGCTACAGATGAAATTTCGATTGGCAGATATATTCTTACCGGTGGTGAAATTGCCGCATTGGTAATTATTGATTCTGTAGTAAGACTTCTACCCGGTGTTCTGAATGATAGCGAATCGGCTCTTAATGATTCTCTAATGGATGGTGATATTATTGAAGCTCCTTATTATACCAGACCGGCAGAATTTGATAACATGAAAATACCTGAAGTTCTTCTATCGGGCCATGAAAAAAAAATTAAAGAATGGAAAGAAGAACAATCGAAAAAATTAACTGACAAGTGGAAAAAAATAAATAACCTGGAGTAACAAATGGACAAATTAAAAGAGATAGTGAATGATCAGATTAGATCGGATATACCGGCATTCAAAACCGGTGATCATATTCGTGTGCATGTAAGAGTTATTGAAGGCGATAAAGAAAGAATTCAACCTTACGAAGGTGATGTAATAAACATCAGAGGCGCCGGATTGAATAAAACCTTTACTGTTAGAAAAATTGCTAGCGGTGTTGGTGTTGAAAGAATCTTTTCTTATAACTCACCTAAAATTTCTAAAGTAGAAATTATCCGCGAAGGTAAAGTTAGAAGAGCAAAACTTTTTTATCTGCGCGAGCTTTCCGGAAAAGCAGCACGAATTAAGGATAAAAGAGTTAAGTAAGTTTCATTTCTTCCAAAGAAACCCCGGTTACTCGGGGTTTTTTATTTTTTAAATACGGAGATTTTATGAAATTATTTATGCCATCCAATATTTATTCAAAGATTCTTAAATCGTTTCTTGAAAAGAATAATCAACTTGAAATTATTCTAAAGGAATCGTCCTTATTATCTAAAGAACTTGAAAACGATAGGGAAGCGGTTGCATTAATTCCAAGCCTGGATTTAATTAACCACAGGGAATTATTTGTTTCAGGAAAATCAGGCATTTCATTCGATGGCACACTTTCAAATTCTTACTTCTATTTAACGGAAAACGAAGAAAGAACACTTGGAAAAATTCTTTTACGTGGGGACGTATCCTTAAACGAAATTATTCTAACCAAAATTTTATTTGATGAAAGATTCTCCTCCGAAGTCGAAATAACTCTTGATACTCATAAGGAACCGGATGGAAGTCAGAATACTCTGGTTGTTGGGAATGAAAATTTTTCTTTTTGGGATTATAATTCCAGTATCAGTTTCTCAGATCAAATGGCTGAATTGCTCGATTATCCATATGTAAATTTTATTTTTGCTTCCAACAGTAGATATGCACTTGAAAATCTTGAAGCCAAACTGCTCGACATCGATTCTTTTATTGAGGAAAATATTGATACAATTCTTGATGGAATTAATACTACGGATGAATTAAAACTTTATGTAAAGGAGAATTTAGGTTCGTTATATTTTGAAATGACTAACAACGAAACAGAAGCGTTAAGTGAAATGATTAAAATGGTTTATTATCATGGAATACTTGATGATTTATTCGATGTAAAATTTATTTAAAGACCTCCCGCATTTAGCAAGAGGTCTTCAATTTCTATTAATCAAGTGATACGTGTGAATAGGAAATAACATTTGGATTGTTCCGGATTGCTTCAAGCATATCTCCTGTTGCAGAGGTCTGGATTTTCAAAGTACAGCAAGCAACCAATCCTCCGTCAAAAATAATATTTTCAACCTCTTCAATATTTATATTACCCTGTCTAAGCACATCAAGAATTGAAGCAAGAACTCCCGGTTTATCGTAATGTTTTACTACAAGCTGGTAATGTGCATCAGTTACTTTTGCCCTGTTAACCCAATGGTCAATTACACCGCTGTTGATGTAATGTAGAATTATATTTACGGTTTCTTCAGCAACTGCATTTTGTGCTTGTTCTGTTGATGCGCCTATATGATGCGTTATATAGACAGTATCAAGTTCTCTTAGTTTCGATTCAACTGTTCCGTCTTTACCTTCCGGCTCTCCTTTGAATACATCGAGACCGACTTTTAATTTCTTTTCTTTCACTGCATTAATTAATGCTTCTTCATCAATTACATCCTGACGCGAAGTGTTTATTAGTATCGCACCCGGCTTCATTAATTTGAACATGTCGGCATTAAATAAACCTTTTGTTTGAGGTGTTGCAGGAAGATGAATTGATACAACATCTGCAATTGGTAATATCTGATCGAATTCCGAGAAATCTTTTGCACCGTATCCTTCTATACGGGTTACATCTTTTGCATAAATATTCATACCAAATGCTTGAGCACGTTTGGCGACTTCTTTTCCAATATTTCCATAACCAACAATAGCGAGGGTTTTACCGAATAAACCCTCGGCTTTTGAATACTCTGCTTTATTCCACTTGCCGGCTTTGAAATCTGCAACGTTGTGTGGAATTCTTCTATCCAGCGCAATCATTAATCCTATTGCTAACTCTGCAACAGCAATTGAATTTTTTCCTGGACAGTTGGAAACGTAAATTCCTTTCTTGTTAGCTGCTTTAATATCGATGTTATTAACTCCTGCACCGGCACGTACAATAAGATTTAGTTGATTAGCTGCATCAATAGTCTTTGCATTTACAACTGTTGAACGTACTACAATGCAATCAACATCTTTTGCTACTTCCGGTAAATCGTTTTCTCCAAGCTTCGGATTGTAAATTACTTCAATATCAGAATCCTTTAATTTCTGAACATACTGCTCGGGAAATTTGTCTGCAATTAATACTTTCATTTTCATTTTTCACCCTGGGTTGTTTACAATTTACTTTTGTCAATTATCATTACTTAGTATTTATTTTATCATCGGAATTTTTACATCAAACTTTTTAGCATTCTCAATTGCCAGATCATAACCGGCATCTGCATGACGAACAATACCCATACCCGGGTCATAGGTTAATACTCTTTCTAATCGTTCCTCAGCTTCCTTGGTTCCGTCTGCAACTACAACCATTCCGGCATGAATCG
>JAGXSM010000182.1 GCA_018333725.1 Melioribacter sp.
ATGTTATGTGGAACTGATAATACAGGACTTTCATTGTCACCTGTTAGATATAATATTTGAATCGGTTTTTCTACTACAACTCTCTCCTTAACAATAATAATGGCACCATCAGTTGAATAAGCTCTGTTTAAAAGGTTAAATGCGTTTTCAGCTTTTACAAACTTCGAGATTCTACCGTTTACCAATTCAGGATTTGTTTTCATTAATAAGCGCAAACTATCTACTATAACTCCTTTGGGTAATTCCTGTAAGTCGCTTAATTCCTCTACATAAATTCCGTTGATAAAAGTCATTATATAGAAATCAAATCCGCTGAATAAATATTTTTTAAGTTCATCCTTACTTATCGCAGATTTTTTAACACCAAGATTAACCGCGGGAATAAAATTCTGTTTTAATATTGGCGAAACATTTGTGTACTTCCACTCTTCTTCTCTGGTACTCGGGAAGTCGGTATCAGCCAGTTGTGCCAGTGCACTTTTCCTCAAATCGTGAAGAAAAGTTTTCGATTCACCGTTTAGTTTCTCTTCGAATGACTTGAAGTTATTAAGGTACCATTCTTTTGTATTTTGAAATTCACTTTTATTTTTCATTCTATAAATTCCTTTAAACAATCTCTGATTCAACTAATTCGGGTTTTATCCAATCATAACCTTTATCTTCAAGTTCAAGTGCCAATTCCTTTCCGCCTGATTTAATTATCTTTCCTTTATAAAGCACATGAACAAAATCCGGTTGAATATAATTAAGTAATCTTTGATAGTGCGTAACAACCAGAACAGCTTTGTCCTTAGCTTTAAAAATATTTACACCGTTGGAAACAATCTTCAGTGCGTCTATATCAAGACCCGAATCGGTTTCGTCTAACAATGCAAATTTAGGATTAAGCATTAGCAGCTGGAATATTTCGTTTCTCTTTTTTTCTCCACCGGAGAATCCGACATTAACAGAACGGCTTATAAGTGCTTCTTCCATTCCTAAAATTTTCGATTTCTCTTTCATTAAATCGAGAAATTCTTTCGGTGTTAATTCAGGCTGATTATGATACTTCCTTACTTCGTTTATTGCAGTCTTAAGAAATGTTGCATTGCTAACACCCGGAATTTCTACAGGGTATTGAAATGCAAGGAATACTCCCTCGCGTGCTCTGTCCTCAGGGTCGAGTTCTAATAAATTTTTTCCCTCGAAAATTATTTCTCCACCGGTTATTTCATAACCTTCATTTCCAGCCAAAACATTTGCAAGCGTGCTTTTGCCAGATCCATTGGGACCCATAATAGCATGAACTTCACCAGCTTTTATTTCCAGATCAATCCCCTTTAGAATCTCTTTGCCTTCAATATTAGCGTGCAGATTTTTTATAACTAACATTTTTACTCCTTCATCATTTTTCAATTTTTTATAAATATTATTTAATTCTTCATCTTCAACTATTAATTACTAACCGACACTTCCTTCAAGAGAAATTGCAAGAAGTTTTTGAGCTTCAACAGCAAATTCCATTGGTAGTTCGTTAAATACTTCTTTGCAGAATCCGTTTACAATCATGTTAACAGCATCTTCGGTAGCAATACCTCTCTGATTCAAATAGAATAACTGATCAGCGCCAACCTTGGATGTTGTTGCTTCATGTTCAACCTTTGCGGATTCATTTTCAACTTCTATATAAGGGAATGTATGTGCGCCGCATTGATCACTCATCAACATTGAATCGCACTGTGTGAAGTTACGCGCACCTTCAGCATTCTTGCCAATCTTTACCAAACCACGATATGAGTTATTACTTCTTCCGGCAGAAATACCTTTTGAAATAATTGTGCTTCTGGTATTCTTACCTAAGTGAATCATCTTGGTACCTGTATCGGCTTGCTGCAGATTATTTGTTACAGCAACAGAATAAAATTCTCCAATTGAATTATCTCCCTGCAAAATACAGCTCGGGTATTTCCATGTTATTGCAGAACCTGTTTCAACTTGAGTCCAGGAAATTTTGGAATTCTTACCTCTGCACGCACCGCGCTTGGTAACAAAATTATAAATGCCGCCTTTTCCTTCTTTATCGCCCGGATACCAGTTCTGAACAGTTGAATATTTAATCTCGGCATCATCCAGAGCAACAAGTTCAACAACTGCGGCGTGCAACTGGTTATTATCACGAATCGGTGCCGTACATCCTTCAAGGTAACTTACATACGAACTTTCTTCCGCGATAATTAATGTTCGCTCAAATTGACCTGTCTCTTGCGCATTAATTCGAAAGTAGGTTGATAATTCCATCGGGCATCTAACTCCCTTGGGAATAAATACAAATGATCCGTCGCTGAATACTGCTGAGTTTAAAGCAGCAAAATAATTATCAGTGTAAGGCACAACTGAACCAAGATATTTTTTTACTAAGTCAGGATGTTCCTGAATTGCTTCGGAAATTGAGCAGAAAATTATTCCTTTCTCTTTCAGTGTTTCCTTAAAAGTTGTTGTAACAGAAACAGAATCGAATACAGCATCAACAGCAACTCCGGTAAGAAGTTTTTGTTCATTTAATGGGATTCCAAGTTTTTCAAAAGTCTTCAATAATTCCGGATCAACTTCATCAAGACTATTGAGTTGTGGTTTTTGCTTCGGTGCAGAGTAATAACTGATATCCTGGTAATCAATAGGGGGATAATTTACATTAGGCCAGTGCGGTTCTTCCATCTTCTGCCAGTAACGAAATGCTTTCAATCTCCATTCGGTCATCCATTCGGGTTCGTTTTTCTTACTCGAAATTAAACGTATAACATCCTCATTCAAACCTTTAGGAGCCGTTTCAGATTCAATCTCGGTAACAAAGCCCCATTTATATTCAGTGGATGTAAGCTCATCAAGAACTTTCATGTCCTCAGAAAGTTCTTCCTGATTCTCTAAATTTTCTTTTATTTCGTTCATTTTTGCCTTTTTTCTAAAATTTTGGAATAAAACGTAATCAATCTTGAAAAAAATATCAAGATTAATATTGCTAACTATTTTTCAATTAAAATCGTTCCCAAATATTAAGATTTTTGCTGGCGAAGTATTTCGAAAAGTAAAACCCCGGTTGCAACAGAAACATTTAATGAATCAATCTTACCAGGCATTGGTATTTTAACTAAAAAGTCGCAATTCTCAGCAACAAGTTTCCTGATCCCCTTTTCCTCGTTTCCAACAACCAATGCTACCGGCATTTTGTAATCAATTGAAGTGTAATTTTTAGAATTGCTAAGCGAACTTCCAACAATCCAGAAATTTTCTTTTTTAAGTTGCTCAATCGCCCGGACAAGATTATTTACTTTACAAATTTTAAGATGAGAAACTGCACCGGCAGAAATTTTTTCGACTGTTTCTGTAATTGGTGAGCTTTGATTTGTAGTAATTAAAATTCCATCTACACCGGAACATTCAGCTGTTCTTAATATTGCACCGAGATTGTGAGGATCCTGAATCGAATCGAGAAGGAGTAAAAGAGGGTAAGTTGATTTTTTAGCATGTTCAATAATTTCACTCAATTCATAAAATGTTGCAACGGATTTAACAGCAATAACACCCTGAGCATTTTCTGACCGGGCAAGCTCATTAAATTTCTGCTGGGATATCTGTGTAATCTTAATTCCCCGCTCTTTAGCGGAATTAAATATTTTATGAATTACATCACCATGCTGACCGTAGGCAACATAGATTACTTCTAAATCAACTCCGGCATTGATTGCTTCTAATACAGGTTTCCTACCAAAGATTTTATTCATAAAGAAGTTATCTGAAAATGATTGATTTAAGTTAAGTCTGGGACAAAAGAAAACTTGTCTTCTGCGACTTCAAAACTGCAAAAGTGCCGATTGTTTTTCTTTTTTGGTTTATACTCTTTCACAAGAGTAATTTCTTTCTTGTAAATATTGAACTTGTAATCTGCAGTATTAATTGCACCATCCTGTTTAACAACATTAACAACATAATTGCCAACAAGATCTTCGAAGAGCAATTCTTTACTTGCCGGTTGAACAGTTGGGACAGCATCCATTTTAGCTTTAAGTCCTGTTACAATAAAATAAAAAATATTTTTCTCGCGGATAACCTCAACAGAAATTTCGTATGCAAAACTTGTGAACTCAACCAGTGTTTCGATAGCAAAGACACAAAATTGTTTCTTTATTTTTTCATCAAACATATAATAAGCTTTGCAAATGTATTCAAGCTTATCTGGTTTTTTTAGAGGTATTGCAGATAGTGCAGTGTGTGCTTTTTTCTTTCTGGTTTTTGGAATTTTAGGAATGCTTTTAGGTTTACGGAGCGGCAATTATAACCCCTTTATTTTGTTAACCAAATTTTCCAGTTCATTTTTCCCAATTGAATGTTGTTCTCCATTAGACATGTTTTTAAGAACCAATTCTCCTTTCTGAAATTCATCGCCTCCAATCATTAGAACAAATTTTGCATTGTATTTATTGGCTTCTCTCATCTTTGCTTTAACACTTCTTGATAAATAATCGGTTTCTACTGTTAATCCGCGTCTTCTGAGTTCTAAAGCTAACTTAAATGTCTCAACCAATAAATTTTTATCCAGCGATACAATGTATAGATCAATTTTTTCTTCAGGAAGGTTAAGAGAGTTTTCATTTTCGCAAGCGAGTAAAATTCTCTCTATGCCGGCAGCAAATCCAACACCGGGTATGTCACCTCCACCCAATTCTTTTGCCAGCATATCATATCTTCCACCGCCGCATAAAGAGCTTTGAGATCCAACACTTCCGCTAACAATTTCGAAAGTAGTGTGTGAATAGTAATCGAGTCCGCGGACAAGTTTTGGATCTACGTCGTAATTTATTCCGGCAGAACTCAGGTAACTTTTTACTTTCTCAAAATGCTGAATACTTTCATCATCAAGATAATTTATAAGTAATGGTGCATCGGCCATTATTTTCTGATCCTGTTCTTCCTTACTATCAAAAATCCTTAAAATATTCGTATCGAATCTCTTCTTGCTTTCCGGGGATAGACTGTTAAAATGTTTTTCAAGAAATTTCTTAAGAACCGATTTATAATTTTCACGCGACTGTGGAATTCCAAGTGAATTAATTTTAACAGTAAGATTTTTCAAACCAAGCTTATTTATGATATCATAAGCCATAATAATCATTTCGGAATCGAGCATCGGATCGTGACTACCAAGAGCTTCAGCACCGAACTGGTGAAACTGACGGAATCTACCGGCTTGAGGACGTTCCTGTCTGAACATTGGAGATACATAATAGAGTTTATTAACACTCTGTTTTTTATCGAGTGAGTGTTCTATCAAAGCTCTAACAACACCGGCAGTCATTTCCGGTTTTAATGTTACACTTGTTCCGCCTCTATCAATAAATGTGTACATTTCTTTGCTTACAATGTCTGTAGCTTCGCCAATTCCTCTAGCAAAGAGAGAAGTTTCTTCAAAGACAGGGGTGCGGATTTCTTTGTAGTTAAAATTCCGGAATACTTCACTAACAATTTT
Source organism: Melioribacter sp. (assembly GCA_018333725.1). Classification (GTDB taxonomy): domain Bacteria; phylum Bacteroidota; class Ignavibacteria; order Ignavibacteriales; family Melioribacteraceae; genus DSXH01. Next base: position 5,501 of record JAGXSM010000182.1, read on the forward strand.
TTCTAGATAATTCCATTTAGGAATGTCGGAAGGTAATATATCGCGTGTGCCGGTAATAGCTTTTATCATTAAGATCAATCCTGGTTTTAGGAAATCTCAAAGTACTGCTTTTCCTCAGTTTCGAAGAGGTTATAAATTTCATCTACACTTTTAGCATTTGCCAGACTATCTCTAAACTCTTCTTTATTCATCATCCTGGAAATTCTACTTAATAATTTGATATGAGGACCAACCAGATTTTCTTTTCCTACAAGAAGAAAGACGAGGCGAACCGGCTGACCGTCAAGCGAATGGAAATCGACAGGGTCATCAAGTTTGCCGAACCCGGCAATTATATCAGTAACTGCATTCGATTTTGCATGAGGAATTGCAAAACCTTTACCAACACCTGTGGACATAATTTTTTCGCGATCATGAACCGCTTCCCTCATAGATTCAACATCCTTAACACGTTCATCATCTTTGAACAGATCAATTAATTCATTGATAGCATCATTCTTAAATTTTGATTTCATAGAAGGAATGATTTTGTCTTTTCGTAAAATATCGCAGATTCTCATTGATGCGCCGGTATTAGTTGAATAATTTTGGTAACAAATTTAAGAAAGCCATTCCGCTTAATCAATTAATCCGCAATATAATTTAATTTCACCAATCCGATATTTCTTGCAGAGAGAATGGGCAAAGAGTAATTTGCAGTTAGAAAATTTTTAACAAATCTAAAACTGAAAATGAAAAAGTTACTACTCCTGGGAGCTGAAGCAATAGCGCAAGGTGCAATCGATGGTGGAATGTCCGGTATTTATGCATATCCGGGTACTCCATCAACAGAAATTACAGAGTATGTGCAGAATTCTAAAATTGCTGCAGAGAGAAAAATCCATAGTAAGTGGTCTGCAAATGAAAAGACATCAATGGAAGCAGCATTAGGAATGTCTTACGCTGGAAAACGTGCAATGGTTTGCATGAAACATGTCGGTTTAAATGTGGCAGCTGATCCTTTCATTAACTCTGCAATAACAGGTGTTAACGGCGGATTGATAATAACAGTTGCAGATGATCCTTCGATGCACTCCTCTCAAAATGAACAGGATTCCCGTTACTTTGGAAAGTTTGCACTAATTCCAATTCTGGAACCAGCTAACCAGCAAGAAGCTTACGATATGGCGCGAGAAGGATTTGAACTATCTGAAAAATATAAAACTCCGGTATTGATTAGAATAACAACACGATTGTCGCATTCGAGGTATGGTGTTGTTGTAAAAGAAACGAGAGCACAAAACAATAATTCGCTGCCCGATGATTCAAAACAATTTGTGTTATTACCAGCAATTGCACGTAAACGCTACAAAATATTACTGGAGAATCAATCAAATTTTCTTGAGGAGTCGGAGAATTCGGCATTCAATAAGTATTTTGAAGGGAATGATAAAAGTCGGGGAATTATTGCATGTGGTATTGCATATAACTACCTGATGGAAAATTATCCTGATAGAAATTGTCCGCACCCGATTGTTAAAATTGGTCAATATCCTTTGCCGAAGAATCTGATAAACAAAATTTACAATGAATGTAATGAGATACTGATTCTTGAAGACGGGTATCCGTTTATAGAAGAAATGATTAAAGGATTTTTTGATACAGGAAAAGTGATTAATGGACGATTGAATGGTTCATTACCAAGGGATGGAGAATTAAACCCGACTATTGTTGCAAAGGCATTAGGCATAGACACAAAAGAAGGTTTACCAATACCGGAAATTGTTACAAACCGTCCACCGGAATTATGCAATGGATGCAGTCACCGCGATGTTTACGAAGCATTAAACGAAGCAATGAAATCGTTTGGCGAGAAAAGAGTTTTTTCCGATATCGGATGTTATACATTGGGTGCACTTCCACCATACAATGCAATCAATTCGTGTGTAGATATGGGCGCATCGATAACAATGGCCAAAGGTGCTGCAGATGCCGGATTAATTCCAGCAGTTGCCGTAATAGGTGATTCAACTTTTACTCATTCGGGTATTACAGGTCTGCTCGATGCTGTAATTGAAAATTCACCGATTACAGTTATAATTTCTGATAATAGTGCTGTTGCGATGACGGGCGGACAACAATCTTCTGCCACAGGAAGACTTAAAGAAATTTGTATTGGAGTTGGTGCTGAACCCGAACATGTTAGAGTATTAACTCCCGTTCCAAAATATCATACTGAAATGGTTGATGTTATGAAAGAGGAATTAAGCTACAACGGAGTTTCAGTGATAATTGCTGAAAGAGAATGTATTCAAACAGCTTCGAAGAAGAAAAAAGAAAAATCAAAAGAATAATTGAAAAACTAATTAAGAATAAAAATGAAAAAGGATATTATTTTATCGGGTGTTGGCGGACAGGGGATATTATCTATCGCGGCAATTATCGGTTTTGCTGCATTAGAAAGAAATTTATTTGTAAAGCAATCGGAAGTTCACGGAATGAGTCAAAGGGGCGGAGCGGTTCAATCGCATCTTAGAATTTCTGATAAGGAAATTGCATCGGACTTAATTCCATATGGAGAAGCTGACTTAATAATTTCTGTAGAACCAATGGAATCGCTAAGGTATCTTCCATTTTTGTCAATTGATGGATGGATTATAACCAACACCACACCATTTATAAATATTCCTAACTACCCCGACCTGGAAAGTTTAGTAACAAAAATAAATTCATACAAAAATGTAATTGCATTCAATGCGGATGAAGTAGCTCGCAAAGTAAAGGCTCCTAAGTCATCTAATGTTGTAATTCTTGGGGCTGCCTCACAATTTCTGGAAATCCCGCTGGAGAATATTAAAAGTGGAATTAAGACTTTATTTGGGCGGAAAGGTGAAGATGTAATTAACAAAAACATAATTGCATTAAATGCCGGCATCGAGGAATCAAAAAAGTATATTATAACGTAAGCTAATAACCGGGGTTTTTCCCATCTTAAAAGCACGTACACACTGTGCGATGTAAATTTGTGATTCGTAATGAGAACGCCAGTCTTCGGCAAGCTCAGACTGACATACACTCGAATTAAACAAGCTCTGACTGACATACACTCGAATTAAACAAGCTCAGACTGACATACAACTCGAATTAAACAAGCTCAGACTGACATACAACTCGAATTAAACAAGCTCTGACTGACATACAACTCGAATTAAACAAGCTC
>JAGXSM010000183.1 GCA_018333725.1 Melioribacter sp.
CGCCAATTGGTAAAACTCCCCGCTCTAATCCCATTAGTTATGTTAAAGGTTACGAGTTGATACGTGAATTATACGCAGCAACACCCGCAGCGCGTGCTCATGGGTATAAGCCGGGGTTTTTCTCTTTCAATGTACCCGGAGGAAGATGCGAAACCTGTGAGGGTGAAGGTTATGTTAAAATTGAAATGCAATTTCTTGCAGACCTCTACCTTGAATGCGATGATTGTAAAAGCACACGCTTCAAAAAAGAAGTTCTTGAAATTACTTACAAAGGGAAAAACATTGTTGATGTTCTTAACATGACCGTTGATGAAGCGATTCTCTTTTTCGAAAATGTTGAGAAGATACAAAAGATATTGAGAGTGCTTGCAGATGTTGGTTTGGGCTACATAAAACTTGGTCAGCCTTCCACTACTTTATCCGGCGGCGAGGCGCAGCGTGTTAAGCTTGCATCCCATCTTGCAACTCAAAAGAAAAATCAACATACACTTTTTATTTTTGATGAACCGACGACCGGTCTTCACTTCGATGACATCAGCAAATTATTAAGATGCTTCCAGATGCTTATTGCCAACCAGAATTCCGTTGTTATTATTGAACATAATTTAGACATAATTAAATGTGCGGATTATATTATTGATCTTGGACCTGATGCCGGCGATAAAGGAGGCGAGGTAATTGCGGTTGGTACACCGGAAAATATTGTAAAGAGTGAGAGATCATACACTGGAAAGTTTTTAAAACAATATATCAAGTAAAGAGGATGTCTCAAAAGTTTTTATTCAAATTATAAATCAGCGAAAACTTGTCCGCCTCTGGAGGATCAGTTGAATCCGCGTTAATCTGCGGGCTATTTTTTAAAAAATTACTTTTGAGACAGACTCTTGGAGAAATGAAATGCCTACAAAATATTGGTTAATGAAATCCGAAGCTAATTGTTACCCTATTGAATTCCTCGAAAAAGAAAAAAATCAAACCACTTATTGGGATGGTGTCCGCAACTATCAGGCACGTAATTTTATAAGAGACGAAATGAAGATTGGTGACAAAGTGATTTTCTACCATAGTAACGGAGAACCACCCTGTGCCGCGGGAATTTGTGAAGTTGTTAAAGAAGCTTATCCCGATTTTACTGCATTCGATCCGGAAAATCCTCATTACGACCCGAAGAGCAAGAAAGATAATCCCGCATGGATGATGGTTGATGTTAAGCTCGTAACAAAATTCAAAAACTTTGTACCGATTGATGAGATGCGGACCAACAAAAAACTTCAGAAGATGCAGCTACTTCAACGCGGCAACCGGCTTTCTGTTATGCCAATTACAAAAGAAGAGTTTGATGAGATAGTGAAGATGGGAAGATAATAATTGCTTTGATGTGTAAAATATTCCACTATGGTTAAAATGAATCGAAAGGATTATTAATTTTTGTTAATTGTGTTTTACTAATCTGAGTATAAAGCAGAGTTGTTTTAATATCCTTATGGCCAAGTAATTTTTGAATTATAGAAATATCTGTTCCCTGTTCAAGCAGATGAGTTGCATAAGAATGCCTTAATGAATGCACCGAAATATGTTTTGTTATTTTGCTTTTATCTAATGCTTTTTTAAGAATAGACTGAATGCTGCGAGCCGAATAATATTTTTCATTTTGTCCTTCAAACAAAAATTCTGCGGGTTTGTATTTCTTGTAATAATCTCTTAACAGTAAAAGCATTTTGTTTGAGAGTGGAATATACCTGTCTTTATTACCTTTTGATTGCACTATTTTAATCATCATCCTTTTAGAATCGATATCACTTATTTTAATATTCACACATTCACTTATACGCAAACCGCATGAATAAATTAGTGAGATAATTGTTTTATGCTTCAGATTTTCTATACAATCGATTACTTGTTTGACTTCTTCAATACTCATGACGTCCGGTAGTTTTCTTTCTTTTCTGTATCCTCGTAAAAAATCGCTTATTAAATTTTGTTTAAATATTATTTCCGAATATAGTTTAACTGCCATCACAGAGTTTTTTATGTGGCTAAAAGAGAGATTTTTTCCTTTAATCTCTAGGGCAAATTTATACAAAGAATCCTGAGTGGGCTTTTGCAAACTTGAAAACCTATTGTATTGGTCTACTGCTTTTAAGTAAGTTTTTATTGTTTGCGGTGCATAATTTCTTAAAGAGAGGACTTCCCGAAATAGATGGATTTTGCTATCTTCCATTCGCATAATCTTATGATTTTGTGGACTATACGAAGTAAAAATAACAAATTCATTTAAATAAATTAAATTGCGGGAAAAAATAAGTTAGCGCAAATAATAAGAAACGATATGGAAAGAATTCAGATTTACAAAAGACAAAAAGGGCTTGAAATTTATGTTAAGATTTTTGGACTACTTTTTACTGTATTTGGAATGACTTTTTTGATAAAGTCAATGATGAATGGATTCAATACAGATTGGAATGGTGGAGATTGGAATTATGTATTTTATACGTTACAGGGGATAGTATTTTTTACTCTTGGATATAATAATAAAAGAAATGAAAAATTCTTTATCGAGTGGGACGAAAAAGAAATAAAATACTTATTATCAAAAGACAAAAAAATTGAAACAATAAAATTTGAAGACATTAAGAAAATAACGATACAACTTTACGAAATTAAAATTGGATTACCATCGACTGAAAAAACAATAAGTTTAGAAAACGTTCAATTCAAAGACCTTAGAAAAATAAAAGAAAAATTTGAAGAATTGAAACTGGACGCAGAAAAGATAAACTATTAAATTACTTGCGCTAACAAGGGGTGTACGACAAGCTGGTTGGCTGGCGGATTTGGAAACGTTTTGGCTTTTTTGTAGCTTCGTTGCGTGGGATAGCGAAGTTGTTTCAATCACCAGCTCGCCGCACACCCCCGGCCGTTGTGTGCAACTTTAGCGACCCCAATATTTCAATAATTCTAATAAAAATGAAAAAATTATTCTCGACATCTTTCGTTTTAGTGTTTTTACAGCTTTTAGTTTTCGGACAAAAAATTGAGAGAATAGAACCTCAAAACTGGTGGGTTGGTATGAAATACAATACCATAACCTTGTTAATCTATGGAGACAATATTTCTGATTTGCAACCGACAATTTCCTATCCAAATGTTCAATTACTAAAAAAAGAGAAGGTAGAGAATAAGAATTATCTATTTCTAACTCTCAAGATAAATTCAACTGCAAAGGCTGGTAATCTTAAAATAAATTTTAGCAAACAAGGCAAACTTGTTTTGACAAAAAACTTTCCAATTTTAAAACGCAGCATTAACAGTGCTATGAGAGAAAGTTATACCCAAAAGGACGCAATTTACCTTATTGTTCCTGATAGGTTTTCCAATGGAGATACAACGAATGATATAGTACCAACATTATTAGAAAAAGAGATTGACAGAAATGATGAAAACAAAAGACATGGAGGAGATATTCAGGGAATTGTTAATCATTTGGATTATATCAAATCCCTTGGCTTTACACAACTTTGGTGTACACCCTTAATTGAAAATGACGAACCGAAATATTCTTACCACGGTTATGCTGCAACGGATTTCTACAAAATTGACCCAAGGTTTGGCACAAATCATCAGTTTAAACAATTGGTTGAAGAAGCCAACAAGAGAAATATCGGTGTAATATGGGATGTTGTATTAAATCATTGCGGTACTGAATACTTTTTTATAAAAGACCTGCCATCAAAAGACTGGGTTAATTTCCCTGAAACCCATACAATGTCAAACTTTTTAAAAACAACTATAACTGACATATACGCAACTGAAATTGATAAAAAAGAATATGTAGATGGCTGGTTTGATATTCATATGGCAGACTTAAATCAGCGAAATCCTTTGTTAGCAAAGTACCTAATACAAAATAGTATATGGTGGATAGAATACGCAGGGCTTTCCGGTTTTAGAGAAGATACTTATTCTTATGCTGACAAAACTTTTTTAGCAACTTGGGCGAAAGCAATTTTGGATGAATATCCAAACTTCAACATAGTTGGCGAAGAGATGTCAAGAATAATATCTCAAACCTCTTATTGGCAGAAGGATAAAAAAAATTTTGACGGTTATAAATCTTACTTACCAACCCTAATGGATTTTTCACTTAATGATAATATCGTTTCAAGCCTGACCAAACCTGATGAATGGTTTACAACTTGGCGAGACACCTATCAAAGCATTGCCCAGGACTATCAATTTCCGCATCCTGACAATCAGCTTATATTTCCGGACAACCACGATTTAGATAGGTTCTACACACGATTAAATAATAACTTTGACAATTGGAAACTTGGCATTGCTATGTATATGACAATGCGAGGCATCCCACAATTTTTTTATGGAACAGAGGTTTTGATGACTAACGAAAAATTAGGCAGTGATGGACAGAGAAGAAGCGATTTTTATGGTGGCTGGAAGAATGATTTTAAAAATGCTCAAACAGAACAAGGGCTAACAAATACAGAAAAGGAAGCAAAAAAGTATTTTTCAAAACTACTCAACTGGAGAAAAACCAATTCTGCTATTACAAGCGGCAAGTTTATTCATTACGCCCCCCAAAAAAATGATGTCTATGTTTACTTTCGTTATAACAACAAACAAAAAGTAATGGTTTTGCTCAATAAAAATCCCGACAGTGTAACCTTAGATATAAACAGATATTCCGAAATGATTTCAAATGAATTTCAGGCAAAAGACATTGTTTCAAATAAAGAATTTGTTGTTAAAAACTCTCTGACAATCCCTGCCAAAACAGCAATGATTTTGGAGGTTAGATAAAGGCAGCACACAACCTGGGTATTGCCAAAATGCAGGCTGACGGAGGCTGTGTTTCAACTTTTGTAATTCTGTTGGGCTGTATATCCATCTTGACGTTAAAAATTTAGCTGTAGAATATGTCATCATCTTTTTATCTTTACTCAGCATCGGTTAGCCGGGATGACGGAATTCTATTTCCTGCACTTCGGCAATACCGATTCGGTTATAGCTAATTGCCGCGGACAGACCTCGCGGACAAAAAAGCATCTCGACAGACAAAAACTATGAAAAAAGTTCAATTCTATTTTGCAGTTACAGGTTGGACATTAGGATTAATAGTTCATTTGCTTTCTATTGCAGACTATAATGCGTCGGACAAAGTTCCCTTTGTATGGCTTTTACATGTTGGAATTTTTGTTGTCTGGCTTCCAGTAGTTTTTATTTTGACAAAAAATGAAGAGTTAAAAGCGTTCCGACAATCAGGGACATTAAACCAGTTAAATCCAGTAGCCGCTTCTAAAATATTTTTCCGACAAACACCTAGGTGGTTGACAATAATTGCTGTTGCAGGGTTCTTCTATGCAATAATAAATTTTGTGTTCTTTATGACAACTTCACACTTTGGTGTTCCCGACATTAAAGACGGACAATTTATATTACATAATCACGGAAAATTGATCAAGACCTTGACAGAACAAGAGTATCACCATTATAAAGCAAATGAAGTAAGAGGTTTTTCAGGACATTGGTTAGCATTTTATGGACTCGCTGCTGCAATATTATTTCCGTTTGGTAAACAGACAGGACAAAAAAAATTAACTTCTCGTGACACGTGAGCCAAACTTACCTGTGGGGCGTCAACTAGCTATAACAGCACCTACTGGCCATTGGGCAGAATCGGTCATCGTTCGCGCGCACTTGAACGAAATATTAAAAGCGGTTACTATCATCGCTTGCTTTCTACTCAACAAAAAAATATTGATACTGATGCAGGTAAATACAAACCTGCGGATTTTATTAAAGACCCATACATTGCAGAATTCCTTGATGTACCCGAAGATTTATCCGGTAAAGAATCGGTTTTGGAAAAAGCGTTGATTGCCAACCTTGAAAAGTTTTTGCTGGAACTGGGAAAAGGATTTTCGTTTGTCGACCGCCAGATGCGTATAAGCACGGAAACCTCCCACTTTTACATTGACCTGGTGTTTTATTATTATTTACTAAAGTGTTTTGTGGTTATTGATCTGAAAACTTCCAAACTTACACATGCCGATATCGGACAGATGGATATGTATGTGCGTATGTTTGATGGCTTAAAACGCGGTGAAGACGATAACCCGACAATCGGAATTATTCTTTGTGCCGAAAAAGATGAAACAATTGTAAAATACGCGGTACTTAAGGAAAGCAAACAGCTCTTTGCCTCTAAATATAAAACAGTGCTGCCTACCGAAGAAGAACTGGCAACTATGATTACACAACGTAAAAGAAAATTGATTGAATCTAAAACTGACAATGAGTAAAGATATAAAAAATAACACTTTGACTAAGCTCAGTGCGGGATTGGTGCCTAAGCTTCGCTTTAAAGAATTTTTAAATAGTGGTGATTGGATATTAGGCGAATTTTCTGAATATGTAAAACTATATAGAGGTAGTTCTCCACGACCCATTCAGAGTTATTTAACTACTGAGAGCAATGGGGTAAATTGGATAAAAATTGGTGACACCAAATGCTCAAATAATTTCATAATAGAAAATGTTGAAGAAAGGATAACAACAGAAGGGGCAAGTAAATCAAGAAAGGTTCAAGTTGGTGAATTGATTTTAGCAAACTCAATGAGTTTTGGAAAAACTTATCTTTTAGCGATTAATGGGTATATCTATGATGGTTGGTTTGTTTTACGTGAATACGAAAGGGACTTTGATAAGCAATTTTTATTTCAACTACTTAATTCAGATTACATGCAAAGTCAGTATAAAAAGTTATCAGCTGGTGGAATTGTTCAAAACATTAGCAGTGATATAGTATATAAAACGACTTTGCCACACACGTCAAAAAAAGAGCAACAAAAAATAGCTGATTGTCTTTCTTCATTAGATAATTTAATTACCGCACAAAGCAAAAAGATAGAAGCGTTAAAAGAACACAAAAAAGGTTTACTTCAAGGGTTGTTTCCAAAACTGTCGGAACTGTGATTTTTATGATTAAATGATTTCTATGATAAAAAGAAATTGTAAATTGTTAATAACATAAATCTAAAGATGCCTGGTAAAAATCTGATTAAAGAAGAATACAAATATTCCGAATTGACTTCTAAAATCATCAGCTGTGCGATGAAGGTGCACTCTGCGCTGGGCAATGGTTTTCAAGAGGTAATTTACCAGCGGGCAATGCAAATAGAAATGGGGGATGATGGAATAGTTTTTAGCCGTGAATATGAAATGCCGGTCTATTATAAAAAACAACAAATAGGAACAAGAAGGGTTGATTTTTTAGTTGAAGGAGTAGTATCTGTCGAATTGAAAGCAGTAATACAATTAGAGGAAGTTCATTTGGCACAAGCGATTAACTATCTGGAAGCTTATGATCTGGAAGTTGGACTTCTTATAAACTTCGGATCAAAAAGTCTGGAATTTAAGAGGGTGGGCAACAAAAAGTTCAAACAAAAAACTCAAGGTAATCCTTTAAAAAATCATGTTAATCCATAAATCATATAAATCACAGTCATGACAGTATTTGAACAACAACAACTCGGTAAAACACTTTGGGCAATAGCGGATGATTTGCGCGGCGCAATGAATGCGGATGACTTCCGTGATTATATGCTTTCGTTTTTATTCTTACGCTATTTATCGGACAACTACGAAACGGCAGCCAAAAAAGAATTGGGAAAAGATTACCCTCAACAGAAAGAAGATGATAAGCGAATACCCTTATCGGTATGGTATGAGATAAATAAAGCCGATGTCGCCGAGTTTGAAAAACAAATGCGTAGAAAGATTCATTATGTAATTGAGCCGCCTTATTTATGGAGCAACATTGCTGAACTGGCAAGAATGCAAAAGGGTGAGTTGTTAGGCACCCTTCAAGATGGTTTTAAATACATTGAGAATCATTCTTTCGACAGCACATTCCAGGGATTATTCTCTGAAATAAATTTAAGCTCCGATAAACTTGGAAGGACTTACGAAGAACGAAATGCACGGCTTTGTACTATCATTCAAAAAATTGCAGAAGGCATTTCAAAATTTTCAACCAATACGGATATACTTGGAGATGCTTATGAATATCTGATTGGTCAATTTGCGGCGGGCTCCGGTAAAAAAGCCGGGG
>JAGXSM010000184.1 GCA_018333725.1 Melioribacter sp.
ATCAATTTGGAATGCCTTCGAATGGTATAAAAACCGATTGGAAATGGAGACCTTTCCCGATAGAGACTGTTTTAAAAAACATCGAATCATATGCACTGCAAGGAGTACGAATATTTGATATAAAAGATTCGGAATTCTTTGGTCCTGTTAGAAAGGTTGGAAGTAATGATCCTTTCAAAAGCACTATGGAAAGGGTTATGAAATTTTCCAATGGGATTATTCAGTTAAATAAAAAGTTACCTCAAAGGATAAAAATTAACCATATATCTTGCCGTGTAGATACAATATTTTCAGAAGGTGAGATTGAAAAAAACAAAATCCGATTAGAAGCTTTCAAAATGCTGAAAGACGTTGGAGTGGAAAGTATATTCGTTGGTATTGAATCCGGCAGTAGCAATCAGTTAAAGCGATATTGCAAAGGTGTTACAGTTAACGAAAATGAGAACGCACTAAGAATATTAACAACCCTCGGATTCAAAATCGAACCTGGATTTATAATGTTCGACCCAATTGTCACTTTGGATGAGTTAAAAGAGAATATTGATTTTATTGAAAGAACAAATCTTTATCAGTATGATTCTCATATCCTAGGTAGTCTTAGATTACAAAACGGTAGTCCTTATATAAAACTGACTGACTCAAAAGGATTACTATTAAATCAAAACGATGATAGTCTTACATATAATTATAATTTTATGAATGATGATGTAAGGATGATTGAAGCGACCTTTTCACAATACGAGTCAATTGCAAGAAAGCTTCCGAAATTTTTATCTGTAAATCTAAGATTAAAAGGATATAAAAATGATTTCAATTTATTAAAAGGTTTAATTGTGAATTATGGACATAATGCTCGATTGGAAAATACACTTGCAGAATATTTAATTGTTACAGAACAGATGTTGGAATCGGCAAAGTATGATATTGAGATGTGTGTGCGAGGATCAGAAAATCTAAACTTATCTAGAGAATATTTAGAACAATCCAGAAATAACCTTGATATTTTCAAACGAACAAGACACACAAAAACAATAGGTCAAAAGAAACTGCGCTTAAATACATTATCAAAAAATAACTTTTATCCAATGGTAAATATTAAACCTGAGTTTACTTCACAACACCATTACATGTAATTTATTTAATCATTTCGCAAAACAAATTATTGTTAGGTGCGGTTACAGCCGCACCTACCTTCTCGGATACTACCTCGGGTCATTGCATTTGCAAAGTATCTTTATAAAAGAAATAGACTTTTCCTATATCACAACATTATAGATAAAAGCCAAGTGCGATTGAATTGGAGATTAATCCCGATCTTATCTTTCTCTATGAATTAGCTTCACAGAAAGAAATAATACCAGCTTCCACAATCTCTTTAATAATCATTTTACATGATTCAACTTAACAGAACGAATGATGATAAATACTCCATTGTTCTGGCTAACCAGTACATTCATGATTTCGGCCTATAAGTTGATTGTGTTGTTCAATACTAAAATTTTACAATTACTTAAAGAAAGATTCATCAAATAGTTAAGGAGGTAAATATGAAATCAATAATCTTACTTTGTTTTTTGATCTGTTCTGTTTTCTTCCCGGTAACAGCCCAAAATAATTCAGGCGAAGTAACTACCGTGGTGGTAATTACAAGTCCCAAATTACTTTTGGAAGAAATTCTGAAAGATAACAGCAGCTTTTATGAACGTTTAACCCGAGATTTCAGCGGTTCTAATCATAACATTTTGCTTACAGCCGGTGTTAATAAAGTAAATCTGCTGGAGATGTTGTCCTTAAATGACTACAACGCATTTTTTGACAAAGCAATTTTGATGTTGAATCAAGCATCCAGAATTACAAATTCTTCAGTAACCGTTGATGATTTTTACAAGGTTATAGATCAGTTTGCAAAAACGGATAATATGAAATTAATTTTTTACGGTAATAAAGAAAACATACTAAATACTGTTCAAAAAGAGGTTTCATTTACAAAATCGCCGCAGATAAACAGCACTAAAGTACCGACTACAATTAACGAAGATTATCATCCCGGTGCCGGAACACTATTTCTGCCGGTTTTGCTTGTACTCTTCCTAATTATTAGCGGGTTTATATTAACCAATTTATTTAGAAAAAAACAAAAGGAAAAAGAAGAAGAAAGCAAAAATCATTTGCAACAGGAGAAAGAATCTCTTGAAACGATGAAGAACAGTTTCGGCGCAAAACATGTTGCTAATTCATCTTCGTTTACATTGAATACTTTGACTGTTTTGCTATTGCTTACCCCGGCAGTTTTTTGTTCAACGCCTAAAAATGTTAAAGTTATTAAAGATTCACCAACTAAAATATGTGTATTGGATATTTCTATTTCTGACCTTCGATTTCTTCAATATAAAAAATTTATAAAAAAGCGAATAATTGAAGCACAGGTTGATGGAGATTATGTAATTACCTATGGAGACAGTGTAAGGGTATTCGATTTTAGTAAAGTGAAGGCATTTGTTAATCCTGATAGCATGATATCTTATGATTCCAATACGGAAATAATTGCTGCTATTTACAAAGCTAAAGAATTAGCGGATTCCCTGCGTTCCGCTGGTAAAAATGTAATCGTCGAGTTCTACGGGGATTTCGATTTTGACAAAGATCAAGTTAACCAATCATTATTGTTGCTCAAGAACAATCTTAATAAAAATATAATTGCTACTGGTGATACTTTATCAAAAGCTGAATTATTCGCTGAAGGTTTTGTAAATAGTTTCCCTGTTGGTTATAGAAATATAATATTTGTGTGCTTCGTTTTGACAAGCGCAATCTTCTTTTTTCTTACGGTATTTTTCTTCATACAAACTAATAAGTTTAAGCGAAGTTTAACCGGTATTCCTAAAAATCTCAACATAGTTAGTGAAACAGATAGAATTACAAGTATCAACCTGCTAAAACCCCTAACAAGGAAATTTAAAATAGGTCCCTCTTTTGATTCGGATTTAAGAATCAAATTAGATCACCTAAGTGGAATTAATTTGGAAATCGACAAAGAAGTTAACTGTACTTTCATAAAAGATTCGAACGGAGAATAAAATGAAAAATCAAGATACTGTTAAAGATTTATTAATTGGTTCTTATCCTGCAGAAAATTATGAGAAGTTCCCGAAAGGAATTTCAAAAATTGCTTTAGATACAAGCATACAGGTTCTGGATAGTATAAAGGATTCCGAGATAAAACCAATTTTCTTCGAGTTGAACGGAGTTGACCCAAGTAAGACGAACCCTGATTTACTTTTTAATGGCAGTAAAGCCGGTTCCGGTTTGATAGAAGTGCACGCAAACGATTCCTTTAAAAATGGTCCGGTGAGAAACTCAATTAAAGAATTCGGGCGAACAGCAACAACCATCAACGCTGCTATAAGTGCGGGGGGTGGAAGCTCTAACGCAATTTTCATCCCGCTGTATGAGGATCTGGCATCGCAAGCGCATATCAGAAAAAATTTAGTTCATATCATTAATCCAGCCGTGAACCCGGCAAAAATGAGTCGTAGAATTTACGATTTGCATTCGGTTATCAGTACAAAGAATGTTATCAACTTTATTTGTAAAAATATTGATTCGGTATCTAAATTATGGTCTGTGCTTGAGTCGGCGCAACTGGACCGATTTATGGCTATCTATATCAACACACCGTCCTTCAAACAAAAAGATGAATCCGAGTTTAATGTTGTACTACATGCACAAACCGAAATCTCGATCGGTGATTTTAACAATTCACTAATAAACTATACTTACAACAGGCTTCAAAAAAGATTCGAAGAGGGCAGTCCACATCTTAAAGCGGCCGAGATTGCTCATTATAAAAATCAAATAAATTTTCAGTTGAATGCAATTTTGAACGTGATAACAAAGCAATTCTCATTCAATATTGATGACTGGCAATATTTTAAAAATCATCACGACTTATCAGAAAAGTACAGGATAACGGTTGAAACAATCGTTTTTAATTTTCTGGAGGGGTTTCAAAAGAACTTTACTAAACTCGAAGCAGCAATTAATTTTCTTGGCTTAACTAACATATCCGATGTATTGAATGATTATTTAAAACATTTTGAAAATATCAAGAAGAATACGGAAAAATCAATACAATGTATCAATGCTAAGAAACTTCTTTCAGAGTTTGCTAATTGCAATAAAAGCTTTTTGAAAATCTTTAAAAGAAGAAATATTGATAATCTCTTTAACAAGATAAGCGAGCTTCTTAGCAATGAAATAAAATACGAATTGATTTCAGAGATTTCGCTGAAAATTAACCAGCTGCTATCAAAATATTCCGGCACTTCTGACGAAAGTTCCGGCGAATTTAATTACAACTCGAAATTATTAGATTCATTGCTCGAAATCGCAATCCATGAAAGCGATTTAAGTACAAGAACAAATAAACTCGAGGAGCAAATAAGGGAATTACAATTCGAACTTATTAATGAATACTTAAAATACAAACTCGGGGAAAAGCTGAAATTTGATTTTAGTATTAACTCCCAACAAGTGCTCGATAATTTGATATTGCTCTCATATATGCCCGATGAGCTTATTAAAAAGGGGCTTGATAAAAATATTATCAATTATTTACATGTTGATGAGGCGTTTGTCAATATTAAATCTAATACAGAAAATAAAATTGTAATGGATTTATTTGCGATAATTAACCACTTAGATCAGGTACCTGCTTTGCAATATCTTATTGAGGGTGAAGAAAAAATTGAAACGTTAAACAGAGAGGTGTTTCAAAAAAGATGCAGAACAGTAGCCGATGCTTTCCCGGCAAAAATTATACGTGGAAAAGAAATATCCCGGAGTGAATTGGCATATCTTGCCGTTAAATCGTTTCTTGCTTCTAATGTCTTAACTGTATTTAAGAAAAAAGAGAAATTGACTATTCAATTAAAACTACCAAACAATATTTTGTCACTTACTAATTCGGGGACATCTATTAACCCTCCGGTGACAGGCAGATTGCTTGGGTTCAAAGAGGAAAAATATATAAATGAAAAGTTTTGGAATGAGACTTTTGCCGCTGATAGGAAAGGTACAATAGCTGCTCTGGAAAAAATCGTAAATGCTACAATTGATAAGTCAGAAAGTGAAAGACTTGCTGGGTTATACAAATTTTTCACAAGACGTGTTATAACTACAGCGGCTGAACAACTTTTAAATCAAGCACAGTTAGCTAATTCATTCTATTCGAATTAAACGGAGTGAGCAATGCTAAAAAAGATACTAATAATACTGTTCTCTTCTCTTATCATATTATTCATATCTACCTGGTTTTCTTTACCGGGTTTATCAGATATTAAAAGAGACTTTTATGCTAGGAAATCACCCTCAAAGACGATATATCTCGATAGGTATGATAATGAACTTAGTGTTGATTCATATGGCGATATTATTTACTTGAAGCTGGAAGATGTGCCTGCTTATGTAATCAACGATCTTGTATTCTTTGAAGATAAATCATTTTGGGATAATGCAGGTGTATCCATTAACGGAATATTACATGGAATATTTTCATTTGGAGAGGTTGGTGGCTCTAGTATTACTCAGCAATTTTGGCGCGATTTTATTAATTGGAAAGAACGGACTATTCTTCGAAAATGGGTTGAAATAGTAGGCTCTATAAAGCTTTCGATGACAATGGATAAAAGAGATATACTCGAAGGATATATTAATAATACTGCTTACTTCCATACAAGGAATCTTAAGGGATTAGATGCCGGTGCCCGTTACTGGTTTGGCAAACCGGCATCTTCACTCACACGTTCGGAAGGCATTATGCTAATTGCCATGCTTAATAAAAAACCTTCAACATTAGAAAAACTTTATAGTAAGTACCAATCAAGAGTTAGCCGTTTAATCGATGCCGGTAGTCTTACTAAAGATGATCCTGATTATGAAGATATTCTCCGGGGGTCGGAATTAAAAAGAAGTTTTGCAGAACCGCAAAGCTATTCGACATTTATTGATAACGTTACAGAAAAAATTTTGGAGAATAATGAACTGGCTAAAAATTATTTTGCATCCGGGTTAAAAATCAAAACTACTCTAGACAAGTTGGGAAACGATCTAATTTATAAACAGATAAATGATTTCGCTGCCGCCAGAAAAGTAAACAATATTACTTTTCTGATGTTTAATCCTAATCAAGAACTTATCTATAATGTGAAATATCCAAAATCGTTTAAGGGATATTTAGATTTAGCAAACTCACCCAATATTATGCCCGCAAGCAGAGCAAAAGTTATTTGCTATGCCGCAGCAATTGAAGAATTAGTAAATAGGGGATACTCCGTTAAAGATATTTTAGACTATCCGTTGCCGACTGCATATAAATATTCCTCCGGGAAAGTAATTAAAGATAATTATAAGACTAAGACAGTCTCTTTAGAAATTGCCATTACACTTTCACTAAATGCTCCTGCATTATATGCTGCAAATAAAATCACTACACCTTCAAAGATATGTGAACTTGCATCAAATTTTGATATTCATTGGAAACCCTATGAAAGTTTGCCATTGGGTACACAAGGAACCAGCGAGATAAATCTACTAAGCTTTTTCCATTCACTATTCGTAAATGAAAGCAGAATGAAAGAACCTTTTTTATTTACAGAAGCGGTAGCTAACAATGGCAATGAACAGTTCAGTCTTGAAGGAAATAATATTAGTAGTAATCTTCTAAAAAATGAAACAATATATATTCTTAAAGAATGTTTAAAGAATGTCGTTTTAAACGGGACAGCAAAAGAATTGAAAGAAAGTTCTTTACTTGACAGTTGGGAAATAGCTGTAAAAACTGGTACCTCAAACAACGGCAAACATATCGGGATTACCGGTGTAATTGGGAAATATAGTTTTTCGTTACTGGCAGAGACAAAAGTAAATATTGGCTCGTCTGGTATTTTAACTTTTTTACTCCGAAAAATACTTGAGCAGTTAGCTTATAATGGTTTCATTACCAAAGAAAAAGTTAATGAATATTATTCTGTCTCTAATTCTTCTAATTCACGAAATTTTTAAAAGATTGAATCTGGAGGATAAAATGAAAAAATTATTTATCTTTTTTATCGGGGTGTATATTGGATATCAATACCATTCTGAGGTATCCAAAATAATTCTTTATGTATATTCAGCGATTAAGGATTTTATTACTTCTACTATTTTCAGTTCAGGAATCTCAAAATTATAAATAGAGAAACAACTGATACTTAGAAAAAAATATTAAATAGAGATTCTTTACGAATGTTATGATATCAATACTATCCCTAAGCGTACCTAGAAACGGGTGATAAAACAGCCGTAAGTCAAAGGAAGAAAAGGAGATATCAGAAATAACGATTTTGCGCAATCGTTAAAAGAGAATATCCCTTGAAGGTACGCAGAATGAGATGCCCACAATGTGGCTCGTTAAGCACAGTAAAAAATGGAAATCGTCAAAAAGTTGATTATAGTTTAGAAAGAAAAAGTAAAAAAGCCGTACAGCGATA
>JAGXSM010000185.1 GCA_018333725.1 Melioribacter sp.
TTTGTTTAGGATAACGAACGACTGCTGTCCAGAAATTTTTAACCCGACTATCATGGCTTCGGTATTCAACTCGTCATAACCCGTAAATTGAGTTGGTTGATTTGATGTGATTATAAATCCGTCGAGTGATTCAAGAGCAACAGAAGTTGACGATTGTTTATCCCTGGTAGATTTGCGAGCACGTTCTCTTTGCTCATTCATAAGTTCATTAAAACGGGATTCATCAATTGCAAACCCCTGTTCGCGCGCCATTACTGCGGTTAAATCTATCGGAAAACCGAATGTGTCGTAAAGCTTAAAAACATCATCTCCGGATATTACATGTTCATTCATTGATTTTAATTTGCCGATTAGATTTTCAAATAATTCTATCCCGCGGTCGAGCGTGGCATTAAAGCTTTCTTCTTCGGCTTTAATAATTTTTTCAATCTGAGATTTGTTCGATTTAATCTCGGGAAAAACGTGGGAAAAATTCTGAACGACAACACTAACAAGTTTGTACATAAATGGTTCGTTGAGATTAAGTTTTCTTGCGTAGCGCGCGGCACGTCTTAAAAGTCTTCTCAGCACATAACCTCGTCCCTCGTTGCCCGGTGTTGCGCCATCGCCAATTGCAAATGTTAATGTACGGATATGATCTGCAATAACGCGCATCGCAACATTTGTTAAACCGGTATTGGATTTATCATCTGCGGGCAGATTGTTATTGTATTTAACGCCGCTCAGTTTTTCTATAGCATTTATTATCGGTGTGAAAACATCAGTATCGTAATTCGAATTTTTCTTTTCAAGTACGGCGCAAACTCTTTCGAATCCCATTCCGGTATCAACATGTTTTGCGGGTAGTTCGTGAAGTTTTCCTGTTTCATCTCTATTATATTGAATAAAAACGAGATTCCAGATTTCGATGCATTTAGGATCCCCGGCATTTACATATTTGGGATTATCGTAATCGTCGCTAAGATTAATGTGAATTTCTGAACAGGGGCCGCATGGACCGGTTTCGCCCATTTCCCAGAAATTATCTTTTTCATCAAAACGTAAAATGTGATCGTGTTTAATGTCGGTTTCACTTTTCCAGAATTCCATTGCTTCATCATCGGTTCTGTAAACTGTTGCCCATAACCGCTCCTTTGGAAGTTTCCAGACTTCGGTTAATAACTCCCATGCCCATTTAATGGCTTCTTTCTTATAATAATCTCCAAACGACCAGTTGCCCAGCATTTCAAAAAATGTATGATGATAAGTATCGTGTCCAACTTCTTCAAGATCGTTATGTTTACCGGAAACACGGATACATTTTTGCGTATCAACAGCCCTTTTATAATCGCGCGATCCGGTTCCTAAAAAAACATCTTTGAATTGGTTCATTCCGGCATTTGTAAAAAGGAGTGTTGGATCTCCATGCGGAACAACTGGTGCGCTTGGGACTATTTTATGTTCCTTGTCCTTGAAAAAGTTTAAAAATTGGTCTCGTATTTCATTGGATGTCATGTTTTATATTCTCTTTAAAAAGTGCTGCAAATATAATAAAAAGTTGATTGCTTGTTGAGGGATGAATACCCGTAAAAATGAATTAATATTAGAAAAAATTACAATTCGATTAACAAACATATTTGAACAGGAAGCGGACAAATTGATTTTTAATGACCTTAGTTATACCTTTGACTGCAATAAAATAAAAATCTGGAACAAATTGAGTAAATTCAAAGACTTAAGCGATATTGAACTGATGCAAGAAATCGCCAAGTTTGAATCCAGGGCGCTTGAAGAATTATACGACCGATATTCAGCTCTTCTGTATACAATTATAAAAAAAATTTCTCCCGACCAGGTAACATCAGAACAAATTCTAACCGAAGTTTTTGTAATAATCTGGCGAAAGATCAGCCATTTTGATTTTAGAAACGGATCTGTTTACAGCTGGTTAGTAACATTAGCGCGTAATCTGGCTGTAGATGCTCTCCGGCGCGGAAGATCTTCGGTAAATACCGGAGAGATATACGACGACAATTACGAAGATTATTTTATACTGCCAACATTCCCCGTTCAAATGGATAGTCTTGATCTCAAAACTGCAGTAAGTTTAAAACCAAAAGTGGAACGGGCACTTACAAAATTAACGGATACACAAAAGTATGTTCTTCACCTTGCTTATTACGAAGGATATACAATAGATGAAATCGCAGATAAACTAAATGTCCCTGTTGAAACAGTACGTAGTAAGGTTATGAATGCTTTACATAGTTTAAGAGATTTTATGGTTAAGGAGTAAAGATGGCGTCAAATCCTATTAGCGAAATGATTGCCGGCTTTGCTGCCGGATGTATGGATAAAGATAACTTTGTTCAATTCAAAGAATATCTGCTTGCTGGTGGCGAACTCCCCGAAAATGAACTTGGCGATTTACAAAATATAATTTCGATGATACCAGTTATACTCGATCTTGAACAGCCCGATACTTCAATTAAAGATAACATCGCAAAAAAATTGATAAGCTTAAAAGACGAGATAAAAACAAGAATAAGAGAAGAGAAACAAAAAACAACACAAACATTTGAGTATAAACCTACATTTACAGAATCTAAAACCATTGCCGGCAAAACGTTTATAACGGACTCGAAAGAAGAATTGGGGCCGGGGACCAAACACGATACGAAACAGACGTTAAATTTTTTGAAACCGAGACAATCTACAAAACTTACCCGTGGTGAATTTATTAATACAAGCATAGACGAAGATAGGAAACGGGGTTCAACCAAAATAGATAGCATTATTCCGGATCAGCCGCAGACTTTATTCCCCGCACAGCAGCAGCCGGTGTTACAAACTCCGCCACAGGAAAAACCGACAGGTGGTTTTGCGGGATGGCTTGCAATAATATTAACACTTCTTCTCTTTACAATTTTAGGTTATTATACTTATATAACTGTTGGCGAAGCCAATAATAAAATTGAGGAACTGGAACGCAGTATTACTTCTATGAAAAGCGATTTGGTTACTTCAAATAGTTTTATAAGTAACTATATATCACTGATCGAATTTTTTAATAACCGCGATGTTACAATTGTAAACCTGACAACAGGCGATGCAAACAATAAAGCATCCGCAAGAATATTTCTTGCGTTCGATCAGAAGGAAGGCTTAATTCAATTTAAGAATACCCGCCCATTACAGCCCAACCAGGGTTATCAGGTTTGGGTGGTTAGTAAAAGTCAATCCTACTCTATCGGTGTTTATACACCAAACCAGAATGAGTACTTACGGCTTACTTCATTTCCATTTTTGCCTAAAGAGCAAATAGATAGAATAAGAATTACAGTTGAATCGAATACCGGCTCGCCTACTCCTTCTATTCAAAGTTATCTGGAAGGAACATTAGGAATAAGAAAGTAGATACAATTTTATTTTTTTCTATTAAGGAAAAGGATCAATCCTGTTATTATAAGGACAACTGGCCAGAAATCTTTTGCCAGCCCGCCTAATGTATCGGCATACTTTGTAATGCCGGCATCTCGTAAAAAAGTAGTTGATAAATACCCGATTAATAAAAACAATAAACCGGTATAAAGGAAAAACTTTTCTTTCATGTTTTCTATAAATAACATTAGAAAAGCTCCGCCGGAAATAAATAATATTGAAGTAAAAACGATTTCGCGGGTTTCTCTAATAACAAAGTAAGATTTCGTCGTAAAAAATATTCCGACCAAAAACATAACGGTGAAAAGAAAAAGCAGATCCCGCCGGTTTTGTTTAAATGATATACTGACTGAAGTTATTCCTTGCAAAATCAGTGCGGCGCCTAATATTTGGAACAGCTCAATCTTTAACAGTTTTAGTTGAGATGCAAGAATTAAGAAGCCGGATAATACAAGTATAAGCCCGAATATTTTTTTGTTAGTGAAAGTCATTTATTCAACTTCATAATTAGTCAGTGAAGCAATTAAAAAATATCCTATCATCATTAAGCCAAGAGTAAGCAAGGTTGTAATTACAAAAATTATTCTGATTGAAGTTACATCAGAATTATTAAAATACCTCGATATTCCGCTGCAAACTCCGAAAAGAATTTTTCCTTTCTTTACCCGGTAGAATTTTTCAACGGGTGTTATTTCCAGACCAATATTCTCTTCCTTAAACTTTTCAAAAAGAAATATTCCGAATCCAATAGCGCTAAACGAAATGAGATACGAATTATAAATAAAGAAGACCGGCCATGGAACAAACAATCCTAAAGATGATAATCCGAAATAGAGTCCGACTAAAATCAACAAGCTGCTTATAACGGTTCTTACGTTTACTTTCCGTTGAAGTGCAATTTCGGCTTCCGGTAGTGCTTCAACATTTGTTTGATTAGGCAGAAGATAAGCCAGAATTAAGTATGCTGCTATTGCCCATGCACCGAGAAGTAAACTTAATGTAGTTATCAATCTTATTATGGAAGGATCTGCATTAAAATATTTTGCAATACCGGAACAGACACCGGCAATTATAACATCCGATCCGGAGCGTTCCAGTCTATTATATTGCGGCCCCGGTGTTGTATCATACTTTTCATCAAATATGTTCGGAAAATTATTTTCTTCCATAAATCAGAGTGGCTCAGAAGATCTGTTAATTGGTGGACGTGTGTTAATTATTCTTAGTTCGGTTATTATTTTATCAATTCTAACGTCATGTAAGTTAGATTCAATGTAATCGAACACCTGAAATTCAAAGGCGAGTACAACTTTTGTGGCAAATGTATTTTTCAAAAGTTTATCGTAATAACCGCCGCCGTGTCCAATCCGTTGTCCCAGTATAGATACAGCAACAGCTGGAACAATTATTAGATCAATGTCGCTCAAATCTTCATCGATACCAACATTGGGCTCAAGATAACCGTCGCTGTTTTTAACCATGTGATCCCAGCTTATAAAATTTGCACGATTGAATTTCCCGGTTTTCTTGTTCAACTTTGGAATTATTACCTGCTTACCGCATTCGACCATGTAATCAACCAATTTTCGGGTATCTATTTCTCCGGGGCGTGTAGAGATATAGGTATGTATTCTCTTTGCATTAACAAAATCGTCCGTTGACGTAAATCGATCGAATATTAATTTAATCTTGGACTGAAAATCCGATGCGGTAAATTCACTCCTTCGCTTAATAACAATTTTTCTTGCTTCCGATTTCGGTATAAGGGTTTTCAGTTTCAAAAAAATTCATCCTTAATTTCTGTTCCGAATATAATTATTATTGATTATGCTAACAATACAAAGGAAAGTTACACAATTAAATAATTCTTAGGCCCATACTTGAGGCAACAAGCTCCGCCGTAATTTCAGCACTCCGGTTTTTATTATCCAGAATTGGATTTACTTCAGCAACCTCGAGCGAGGACATACATCCGCATTCGGCAATCGATTCCATAAGAAGATGTGCTTCGCGGTAACTTAGTCCGCCACTAACAGGAGTTCCAACTCCCGGTGCAGTAACCGGATCAATACTATCAACATCAAAACTAACATGTATATGCTGAACACGTGTTTTTAAGTCCTTAAGAATTTTATCGATCAGGAATCCAATTCCTTTACGGTCGATATCCGTCATCGTGTAAACCTTCAGATTTAATTTCTTGATAAGTTCACGTTCACCCGGATCAACACTTCTTAATCCAATCATTGCAACATTTTCCGGTTTTACTTTTGGAGAAAATCCAAACAATTCGGTTAATTTTTTGTTCCCATAACCAAGAGAAGCAGCAACGCTCATACCATGAATATTTCCCGAAGGTGTTGTCTCATCGGTATTCAAATCGGCATGTGCATCAATCCATATTAAACCAAGTTCTATATTGTTGCTTTTGCAAAAGGAAGAAATTCCGGCAATAGTACCAATAGCCATCGAGTGATCTCCACCAAGACATAATGGAAAATGATCCGAGGCAAGCGACTTTTCAACTTTCTTTGCAAGTATATCGGTTGTCTTTATAATTTCATCGAGGTATTTAAGGCGGGGATTTTTTACCTGTTGAATTTCCTGATTGCGTATCGAAATATCGCCAAGATCTGATACGGTATATCCAAGGTTGGTTAGTTTGTTTTGAATTCCGGCAATCCGAAGTGCAGATGGTCCCATGTCCACGCCTCTGTGGTCGGCTCCAAGATCCATCGGAAATCCAATTAAATCAATGTGCTTTGTTGGTTTCTCTTGTTTCATAGTTCAATTATTTTTAAATGTAATCTAATAAGCTTTATTATCAGATGAAAACCTTAATGCATATTGGCGTTAATTATTTTATATTTATTACAAACACTTTTTATTATGAATGAATTCCAATCACTCGGTAAATATTTAATTATAACCGGAGTAATTTTAGTTGTTGCCGGATTAGCAGTTAGTTATTGGGATAAAATTCCTCTTATTGGAAAATTACCCGGCGATATTAAAATAGAAGGGAAAAACTTCACTTTTTATTTCCCTATAGTAACATCAATATTACTTAGTCTCATCGTTTCGATAATTTTATATTTATTCAGGAAATAAAATTTTCTTGTTAGCGGACAAACCAATTTTATTTAATGGAAAACAATTCAATTGAGAGGGAGTGATGCTGAAAAAATATTTTGAGCTCGATCGTCTTAGAACTTCGGTTAAACAGGAAATAATTGGGGGCGCAACAACTTTTATTACTATGGCTTACATAATTATTGTTAATCCAAAAATTCTGGAAGCTGCCGGAATGCCTTTTGGAGCCTCGATGGTTGCAACTATTATTAGCGCATTCTTCGGAACTCTGTTGATGGGTGTTTATGCAAAACGTCCTTTTGCAATTGCACCTTATATGGGAGAAAATGCATTCATCGCTTATACTGTTGTTAACGTATTGGGTTACAGCTGGCAGACTGCACTTGGGGCAATTTTTATCGGAGGTGTTTTATTTACTATCCTTACAATATTTAAAGTAAGAAGCTGGCTTGCATATTCAATTCCGGAAAGCTTAAAAATTGCTTTTGCTGCAGGAATAGGTTTGTTCCTTGCATTTATCGGATTGAATGAAACAGGAATAGTTAAGATTGGCGTGCCCGGTGCGCCTGTTCATGTCGGAAATTTTAAAGACCCCGCAGTTATGCTCGGTATTTTCTCTTTTCTGCTGATTGGGATTTTAATGATTAAAAAAATCAACGGTTCAATTCTTATTGGAATATTAGTTACAGCATTGGTCGGATTTATTTTTAAGGTTTCTCCATTCCCGGATAAGATAATAAGTTTACCGCCGGATATAAGTCCGGTTCTTTTACAGCTTGATGTATTGGGTGCAATTAGCTGGGGATTCTTTTCTGTTGTGCTGGTAGTATTTGTTATGGACTTTGTTGATACAATGGGCACGCTGCTGGGACTTGGTTATAAAGCAAAGATGCTCGATGAAAATGGAAACATGCCGGAAATTGAAAAACCGATGTTGTG
>JAGXSM010000186.1 GCA_018333725.1 Melioribacter sp.
CTTTACTCTTAATTATCAGGCGTTTTATCAATTGAATAAAAGATTTGGCTGTATAGAGGGTGTTATTAATTCACCTGTATTTTATGATGTGTCATTAGTTTATTTTGATATTGAGCAGTTTCACAAACCTTTTATTTCAGTATATCGTTTCGGAAACAGTTTTTGGATAGAATCATTGAACAATTTGATATATCTATCGATTGATAAAAGGAGGGTAAAGGATTATTATATTTTCAATAAAATCATTCCGCAGCATAAAAGTCGTGAATATAGGCAGATTAATTTCATATTCGACAAAACTTTCTCCATTGATGAATATAATTTCATTTATTTTAACGGTGTGAGATGGGTAACCATTGAATAATTATGATCTCCATAATTTTGCCCACATATAATTGTGATGCTTTTATAGGCACAGCTATTAAAAGCATTCTTCTTCAATCCTTCAAAAAATATGAATTGATTATTATTAATGATGGATCGACGGATGACACAAAGTCCATAATCAAAAATATTAATGACAGCAGAATAAAATATTTTGAGAAAGAACACAGCGGACTTGGAGAAAGCATTGATTTCGGAATTCATAAATCTAATTATGATTTAATTGCCCGAATGGATGCCGATGATATTGCTCATCCTGATCGTCTAAAGAAACAATATTATTTTATTTCGTTACACAAGGATATTGATGTTTTGTCTAACTGGTATGCAGCATTTAATAACAGCGGAATTCGCTACATTGTTAAAAGAAGCGTTAATCATTTAGAAATTCTCAAAAACTTTTCTCTCTATTCTGATGTTTGTCACCCTTCGGTTCTTATTAAAAAAAAATCAATTGAAGACCTTAACGGTTTTAAGGTGGAATTTAGATATGATCCATTCGGAGATTATGTTATCTGGCTAAGACTTAAATCCAGATTAAAGTTCCACAATATTCCTGAAGTATTGCATTACTATAGAACAAGAAGCGACTCTTTAAGTAATGAAGCACTGGCAAATCGAAGAAATATTATTTATGAAATCCAAAAACCATATTACGAGAACACCTTAACCGGAGAATTTCAACTTTCGGCAATTGAAGAACTTGCAGCCCGGGGATGGAGAGAATATTTATATGGAGATGTTAACAAATCATTTTATTACTGGCGTAAACTGAATATCAGATTAATTCAATATCCATCTATAATTGCAGCAACTGCCGCTAGATTATTACCAAAAAAGTTTTTCCAAAAACTATATGGTAAGAGAATACCCGATAGGGTAAAATACTTAATGAAATATTTTTCCTCTTTTGAACAAAGCGTAATAAAAGAGTTTAGAAAGACATTAAATGAAATAGAATGTTTTCACTAAAACTAAGATATTTGAAAAACTTTGCCGATTATTTCTCCAGCAATAAAAAGTATGCACTCCTTTATGCTGACTTTAATGTTCTTAATTACTTATACGAATCAGATTATCAAAATGATAATCCCGATATAATCTTCTATCCTGATTCTACAGCTGTTTTTGCTTCGATGAATTTTTCAAAATATAATAAATACAAACGGCTGGTAAGTACCGATCTACTGGATCAATTATTAATTGATTCAAGCAACTCCGGTTCAAATCTTTTTTTCTTCGGAAACTCAGAATCAGTTTTAGAAAAAATGAACGAACGATTGAAAAATCTTTACCCTTCAATACGAATCGGCGGTTTCTATAATGGCTTCTGTTATTCTGATAATGAAGTTGTAAAAATGATTAATGATTGCAATACTGAAATACTATTTGTAGGACTTGGAGTCGGTCGTCAGGAAAAATGGATTATGGAAAATTTCGACAAACTTAATTGCAGATTAATAGTATCATGCGGCGGATGGTTTAATTTTTTATCCTCTAAAACAGTTCGTGCACCATTGTTTATCAGAAAGTTGCATCTTGAATGGCTCTATAAACTATTCACAGATTTCAACCGGGTCTGGAAAAGGTATCTTTTAGGGATCCCTAAATTTTTTTACAGAATAATTACTAAAAAAATCCGTTTAGAATTAATCACATCGGAAGAAAAATGAAAGTACTGTTTGTAAATGAATATACTTTGAGACCAGGTGGTGTAGATAAAATAGTTGATATGGAAATTGCTGCTTTACAAGAAAAAAATTGCGACGTAGAATTATTCCCTGTTTATCATAATAAATTAATCACAGCAAATGGAAATATTAACTATACTGGAATATTAAAAACATATCTCCTTACTCGCGGAAAGCTGCAGAATTCAATTGATCGGTTCAAACCCGATATAGTTCACTTTCATAATATTTATCCTCTTCTTGGTTCTCCGATCTGGAAAAATCTTCGAAAAGGGAGCTCAAAATTTATTCTTCATATTCACAACTATTATCCATTTTGTATTAATTCATTTTTCTTCAGGCTGAATAATATATGCACCTTATGTCAGGAAGGTAACAGTCTGAAATATGGGATCATTAATAAATGTTACAATCATTCACTTCCATATTCAATCGCTGCTTCATTTACAAAAGTTAAACCAGTGCAATGGGTAAATCTTACAAAAATAATTGATCACTTTATTGGTGTAAGTAATTTTATTTGTCAAAAGTACGTGGAATTCGGAATTGAGAGCGAAAAAATCTCAACTGTTTATAACTTTATAAAAAGAATTGGCACTGCTGAACAAATCAAAGGTGAATATATACTCTATCTTGGTGATGTTGTAGATGCTAAAGGAATTGAAATTATTTGTGAAGCTGCATTAAGATTACCTCTGATGAATTTTGTGATTGCCGGTGACGGGCGCGACTTCCATAAATACATCTCATCTTATAGGAACGCCGGTAATTTAACATTTACAGGTTATGTGGAAGGAGAAGAAAAATCCAGACTAATTTCAAATTGTAGATTTGTACTGCTCCCTTATTTATCATGGGAATCCTTTGGAATTGTAATCCTTGAAGCATATAATTATGGTAAACCGGTATTAACTTCGGGAATGGGGGGAAGTTCAGAATTAGTTGTAGATGGTAAAACCGGAATTATATTGGAAAATCTGAATTATGATTTTGTATGCCAAAAGATTAATGAATTCTGGAAACTTCTTGAATCAAACAATTCTTATTTTTATGATTGTCTGCAGTTATCCCGAAAATATGATATTGAAAATCACAGACAGAAACTTTTAGATATATATAGGAAAATTTCCGTTGATTAATCTAATCAGGATTATTTTTGGATTTTTCATATTATCGATTATAACTCCAGTATCGGCTCAGATAATTCTTCAGGATTATGAAGAAGGAGCTAACTTTATCAGGTTAGTTCTAACATTAGATGAAATAACCTTGCGTGAAAAGAAAAGTCAACAAGGATATTTTGATGAATCTAATCCCGGTAAGTTCAGTTTACCTAAACGAACAATTTTTATTGCTGTCCCGGTAAATAATAATTTTACAATTAACTCTTCTATTTTGCAAAGTAAGCAGTTCGCTTTTAATCTTGGATTGAATCCGCAAGTTCTAAAAAGCAGCGATACTACCTTCTCTTATAATTATTCACCAGATTTTTATTATGCACAATCAAATTCGGATATAGTTAAGTTTTGTGGGTACCAGACTATTGAAAAATACCAGTGTGCAGAGCTGCAAATAGAACAATTTACTTACAATGTTTCTTCACGGCTAATAAATCAGATTGAAAAGATTGAGTTACTATTAAGGTTTCAAAATCCGTTAATATTAGGTTCATCAAATTCCATTCGAGCCTCCAGAAATTCTTCCTCTTCAATAATCATCAATGCCGGACAAACAAAAATTGGAAATCTTCACACCGTTCAAAACGAACCTAAAATAAATTCTGATTGGATTGACGATGGTTTGCAATATGTTAAAGTAGGAACGAATGCTGATGGAATCTACAGAGTTACCGGTCAACAGCTTCAGAACCTTGGTGTTAATATTAATCTTATTAACCCATCAACATTAAAAATCTTTTTACTTGGTAGTGCGATTCCAATTTATGTAAAGACAAATATTCCCGGCACATTCGTAAAGGATGATTTCTTGGAATTTATTGGTAAAAGAAATTATGGAGGAGAGCATCGTTCTATAAGCCGTTACGGTGAGCCGTATAAAGAATATCTCGATAGATATTCAGATACAACGGTTTACTGGATTACCTGGAATACAGTCAATTCACCAACTGTGAAAGTGGTCTCTTCAACAGTATCATCAAATACTGATACACTTAGTTACTATTACGAGATAAATCACTTTGAACAGAATAACTGGTTCGATTTCTCTGGAGCTGATCTTGTTAGAAAAGAATTACCTTATTGGAGCGAAAATAAAACCTGGGGCTGGTCCGGGCTAAGTGTAGGCACACGTAATAATGCCTTCACAACAACCAATCTATTTCCAAATAAACCGATTAGAGTTTATGCAAAGATGCAGAGCTATGCTTTTTCAAATCCTATCAGGCCGCATCATCTTGCGATTAGCTTAAACTCATCACCGGTTATCGACTCAACATATATCAATCAATACGGTCAGATCGTATTACAAGGGGAGTTCTCATCAAATTATATTATTCAGGGTAATAACACATTCAGGGTTCATTCGTATTCTACCGGTGGATCAATCAATCTCTGTTTTTTCGATTGGTACGAAGTTGAGTATCCTCGCTATCTTATTCCGCGCGAAGGAAAGTTGTATTCAAAATTTTCTTTTCTCCCGGGAAAAAAAGAATATTTCTTAAAGATCAGGAATGTTACAAATACTTCTTATTCACTCTGGGTAACTGGTGATAAAGCTAAGAGGTTTAGTGTACCGATTGTAAATAATCAGATAGTAATCCATGATACAATAAGTGCTCAATCAGAATTATTCTATTGTGAAGAAACTAAAATTCCATTTCCAATTTTTTATTATCAAAAAAAATTTGACCGTTTAACTGTTAATTCTAACAAAGCGGAATACATCCTGATCACCAATAAAAAATTTCTTGCCAGAGCTAAAGACTATGCTAAGTTTATTAGTGACTCATACAACATGATAACAAAGATTGTTGATGTTGACGACATCTACGATGAATTTTCTTACGGTTTCTTTAACCCGGAAGCAATTAGAAGCTTCTTAAAGTCCGCTTATTATAACTGGCAGACTCCATCAATCAAATATGTCTGTATTGTTGGCGGAGCTACATACGATTATCACGGCAACAAAGCAACTTATCAGGGGGCACCCCGCTTCTATAATTATGTCCCTTCATTCGGTTCTCCTGTAAGCGATACATGGTTTGTTGTTTTCGATTCCTCCAGAACAATTATTCCAGATATAAGTATCGGACGAATTCCTGTAACAACTAATCAGGAGTTTGATTGGTACTTTCAGAAACACAAAGAATATTTGCGGCACCCGTTTAATGCCTGGAACAAGAGAGTAATATTTTTCTCGGGTGGAACTGGAAACGATCAATCGCAAATTGATGCCCTCAGAAATGTAAACGAATTTATAATTCAGAACTATGTTAATCCAAAACCATATTCCGGAAAATTTACCCATTTCTATAAAACAATTAATCCCGTAAATAATTTTGGCCCCTACTCAGCTCAACAAATTGCAAGAACGATTGACAGCGGTGGAGTGTTTATTTCATATCTGGGACACAGCGGAACTCAAACGTGGGATAATTCAATTACAGATCCGATGCAGCTTCAGAATAAAGTTAACTGTTATCCGCTGATCACTGATTTCGGTTGTTCAACTGCGAGATTTGCAGAACCTGATGTTATTTCATTCTCGCAAACATTTGTTAATAATGGACAGGCCATTGCATATATTGCAAATTCTTCACTTGGATTTACATCCACCTCATATACTTTCCCGCAAATATTTTATAAGAAACTCTTAGCGGATTCCGTATATACAATTGGTGATGCTCATCGCATTGCTAAACTGGATTTAATTTCGAAATATGGTGCGTCCGGTGTTTATCAATTGTTCGCATTAACCAATACATTAATAGGCGATCCTATCATTAACCTGAAACTGCCTCCCAAATCAAACCTTGTAGTTTCTGAATCTGATATTAAAATATTGGACAATAATTTTTCTGATAGGCAGGATAGTCTTGGTATTAAAATCAATATTAGCAATTATGGATTGTCAATCAATTCCTCTTATAAAATTCAGATACAGGATCATTATAAAAATTCACTAAATTATTCTAAAGAGTTCACCCGAATTATTCCTGATTTTGCAGATTCTGTATTTATCAAAATACCTGTAAAAGAACTAAGTGGGGAACATAGAATTTCTGTTAACCTTGATAAGGATGATGCAGTTAAAGAAATTTATGAGGATGATAACATTGCAGCTTACCAATTTATTGTTCCGAGCGGTTCCGTAAAATATCTTATTACTTCGCATGTAGAAAATTATTTAAAAAATCCGGTTAGAATTTTATCTCCATCCGCAAAGAATGAGGCATCATCATATATTCTGGAAGTTGCTGAAAACGGTAAATTTTACAACGCAATTCAATATCAAATAAAGCTCGATACAATTAAAACTGATTTTAATATTGATAATAGATTTAAGAATAAGAGAGTATGGCTGCGCACTAAAACAAACATTAGCGATTCAATCAGCACTGCTATCACTTTTAAATTGGCTAATAAAAATAGTTATTCACTTTTCGATTCATTGAGTTTTTCAAATCAGCCTGTAAATAATTTTAAAGTCAGAGATTATCTTTCCCTCGATTCATTATATGTTAAATTCAGGTTACTTTCAGCCGGATTGAATGATGGCAATACAGCATTAATTCTTAAAAACGGGCAGAACTTTATTCCCGAAAATACACTGCGTGGTCACCATGTTGCGATTTTTAAGGGAAGAAATTTGGAATATGCCGGATATAAACGTTTCGACGTTTATGGCGGCGGGACTTCTGTTACAAATGAATACATAAATTTCCTTGACACTTTGTCATCGGATTAACTGGTTGCATTCACTCTTTCTGATGAAGGTACAGTGGGTTCAACAGCTTTGAAAAATAAGATCAAAGAATTCGGCAGCAAATTCATCGATAATGTCTCCTTCAGAAGTTCATGGGTAATGCTCGGACGTAAAGGTGCTAAAACCGGAACTGTCCCGGAAAAATATGCAAAGCAGTATCAGGGAAGAGTTGAAGTTGATACTGTTATTCTTTCTGATTACAGGACAGGTGATTTGCAAACTAATGTAATTGGTCCCGCCGGTAAATGGAATCAATTGAATCTTGGTTTAAGCGGAAACACTACTAATTTTATTCTGACAATACTCGGCAGCAGCGGATTAAATTATGATACTTTGCTTTCAACAATGGAACGAAAAACCGTATATGATATTTCTTCAATTGATCCGGTGAAATATCCGTATCTGAAAGTAAATCTGAAACTATCATCAGAGAATATAAAAGACGTAGTTAAAGTTGATTCACTTATTGTTGATTACCTTAAGCCGCCGGAAATTGTAATTAGTCACCAAGCTACGTCTATATCAAAAGACTCACTTAAACAGGGAGAAGTAGTTAATGTAACCTATGCGATTTATAACGTAGGAGAAACAACTGCAAAAAATTTCAAAGTCAACCATCAAATTGTTAGAGCGGATGGGTTTAAGATAATGGAAGGAGGAGGATCAATTGATTCCCTTAAACCAGATAGCAGAAAAGGTAATTCGTTCAGTTACGATACTCGTAACCTGAGCGGTTCGTACTATTTTGTTGTTAATGCTGATCCGGACCGTTCGTTGAATGAAATTTATATTGATAATAATTTACTATCCATTCCATTTTATGTTAAAGGGGATGAGAGTATTCCGTTTGTTCAGCTTAGGTTTGATGAGATTGATATCTTCGATGGGGACTATATTTCGTCAAACCCGGATATTAAAATCAGCATTAGCAATAATTCGATCATACCTCTTTCGGATACTACCTCAGTGGAAATTTATTTGAATAATAAGCGGTTGTATTTTAAAAATAATTCTACGATCAATTATGGTTATTCGAACACTAATCCTAAAATGGTTATAGATTATAAGCCAATACTTGAGGATGGAGAATATTTATTCAAGGTAACTGCTAAGAACCCGAATAATAGCCAGCTGGAAAGTAGGACTGTTCAGAAGAAATTTATTGTTTCTAATAAGTCGCAATTACTGTTGGTGTATAATTATCCAAATCCTTTCAGTGATAAAACTTACTTCACTTTCAAGCTGACACAAATTCCGGATCAATTGAAAATAAGGATTTATACTTTAGCCGGACGTTTGATAAAAGAAATTATTAAACATGATAGTGACTTGAATTACGATTTTAATAGAATTGAATGGGACGGAAAAGATGAGGACGGATCTGATGTTGCTAACGGTGTTTACATTTATAAAGTAATTATGAAAAAGGGAAGTGAAATTATTACTGCGACTCAGAAGTTAGCAATAGTAAGGTAAAAGAAATTTTAATGAAGATTATAAATCTTCCGGTGGGTTCACTCAAAAGTGGGCAGTTCCTAATGAGTGAACGCCAACAATAAAAACAAAGAAATCTGCACTATATTTATTTAGTGATATTCCTTTGATTACTCATCTTTTGCCAGTGGTTTCATGCTGTTAAAATTAGCATAAGTAAATTTACCTGGTGTACCGCTCAAAATAGAAGTATCATATTCAAATTTTAGTATAGTCATATCAATACCATGCGGTATTACATAAAACAATTCCATTCCGGAAGCATTTGTTGCTGAAGCTTCTTCAGGCCAGTAGCCCCATACATTTTCTAATTCCTTATTACCATTGTAAAAGTGAGCGTTCTTACTTAAGATTTTATAAATCTCACTTCTGTACTCATCCGAACCAGTTTTTTCCGTGGTAGCCAAG
The DNA here is from genome assembly GCA_018333725.1 of Melioribacter sp. Lineage (GTDB taxonomy): Bacteria > Bacteroidota > Ignavibacteria > Ignavibacteriales > Melioribacteraceae > DSXH01. The sequence goes on from JAGXSM010000186.1 coordinate 8,922, forward strand.
GAATTAAAATTAAAATCGAGAGTAATTTTTACTATATCATGTTCTTTGAAACTACACCAGATTCCGGATTTTCCTATTCCAACTTCTGTTGTAATCCCCTCCATTACGACGGGTTGTCCTGTTGATACATAAATGTTCTTTGCAAATTCTGCATCAACTACTTCAACATCCTTCTTGCTTCACCCCAAAATAAAAACAATACAACCAGATAAAATCAAGCAGAATAATTTTCTAGTCATTTTATCATCCTCATTGAGATTAAAAATAGATTTATGTTTTCAATATTTGGTGAATTTACAGACCGCATCACGTAACTATTTCTAATACTATATATAGTAGTAATGAAATAAACGATAACAGTATCAGCAGAAATTTTACAAAAAAGAATCTGAAGCCGTTTCTGTTTATTTCACTTTGTGTTGCTGTTACTGCTTTTTCTAATAATGCATCGGTAATGCTTTCGTCTTTATTTTTTACTATAAATTGTGTATTGGAAAAGAGCTTTTTGTATTTAATAACCATAAAAAAGTATTGAGTGAAATCAGCAATAAAGTAGAATATCTGAAGTATAAGTGCAGTAATAAGTATTAAGCTGGATGAAAATTTTTTATCCGAAAAGAAAAATGCCCATGTAACGGCAGTTAAACCGAACGCAATTTTTCTGCCGATCTCGCTGCATATAGCAGATTGCTCGGTAATTATCTTTTGGATCCTGGAAAAATCCACGATTTACCTCATAAAAAATATATTTGTGAATTTACAGTTCTATGTCAAGTTCCTTAAGTATTGATAGCTTTTTGAAGCTGGTCAACTCATTCAGTTCCATAATTTTTTTCGAAAGGAGATCTTTCGATATTCCCTTTTTACCAATACCGATAAAAATATAAGGAGAGTCCTTTTTATGTTTGTGTGTTCTCATCGGGACAGTAATCCCCGGTATTGTTGAACGTACCTGTGGTTCCTCCCCATCTTCAATAACAATGAACTCAGAATTAAATGAAAAGAACTTATGACAATGATCGCAGTAATAAATTCCTTCCAATAACTTTCGAAGCGCTTCCCCAATGCAAGCAGGATTGGGACATATCCTTTTCATAACTAAACCTCTTAATTATTTTATTAAGCTATTTTACTTTATTCCTTTCTCTGCTGCTTCTTTGTTATCTTTTGTAATTTCCATCTGGTTGCGAACAAGGTAACTGCCCTGACTAATACCCATCAATACAACAAGTTCTTCAGGAACAGGCCAGAGTTTACCTTCAATCGAGCTTTTGTAAACAAACAGAATAATAGTCAGTATAGTCCAGAACAGGTATTGTGCTTTTGCTATCGAGGGGTACTCCTCGTTTTTAATCGTAATGTTTATAAGTGATGCTAATCCGGAAAAATATTTGCCCGACTCAACTGTACTTTCATCGTCTTCTTCTTTTCTGAGTCGCCCGAGTTTGTCATTCAGGTTTTTCTGCACATGGGATTGGTAATGCCCGACTGCACCTGTAGCAATTGATAATCCCATTAATGCAACTAAGGAATCGGGAATATCCGGAACATCCAGGTGCATCAACCCGAATGCAAATACTAATCCGCCAACCGCCAGAGTCCATAATGCCATTTGAGTAAGTGAAAGAGAAATTTTACCGTCATAAGTTCTAATTACATCAAGCGGTCTTTTCTTACGAACCCATTCAAATGCAAATATGATAAGTATAATTACAACCAGTAGAATTACTGTATAAAATATCCCACCGATACCATTACCAAGATAAATTTCCATTTCACTTATAACAGTTGTGTATTCAAGTTCAATTTTACCATCCGGCTTTGTATTTTTTTTTGAGATCCATTTTACAACGGGGAGTAATCGCATACCGGCATCATTAATAGACATATGAATATCATTTAGATCAAAGACCATCATCGTACCTTTGATAGTACTTGTAGCTTCGTTCAGTTTGTAATTCATTGTCTGATCCGATGCGATCTGGTATGGTTTGAATGGATGCGAACTATTAAGCACATTACCAAATTTTGTTCGGGTGCTCTGATAAATACCAATTAGAAATAGTTGCGGTTCTTTATCTTCAGTTATATTAGCATTTGCAACGAATACTTTAACCGGGTGAGATCTTAACTGTCCATCTGCCATAATTAGTACAGGTATGCTGGAACTATCCTGTGCAGACAGAAGTGTAGCTGTTGTAAATAATAATGAAATAGTAAGAAATAATTTTTTCACTTAATAACCCTCCGTTTTTATTCCGGTGTTGCTAAACGTAAATTCAAAGAACTTGTAGAAGAAAATTTGTTACTCTCTTTTTTGATTATGCCTATAGACAGATCTGCCCATATTCCGTTTGAAAGATTATATTCATAACCGATATTAAAAGTGATCATTGGGGTGAACGATGAAGCGGTTCGTAATGATCCTTCTAAAAATAGTTTGTGATAATTTGTACCGTAATATGCTCTAAGTCCAAAATTACTCTCGGTGTTTTTTAATTCGCCATTATCGTTTTTGGTAATTCCGCCGTTTACACCGGTAATTATCTGTCCATCTTCGCCTAATGGAAAAGCTCCACTTAACCACCAGCGGTAACTATCTATAGCAATATCACTGTATAAGGAGTCGTTAGAAAATGCTGATGCTGCTATTCCTAATGTATTGGTTCAGCGTGAAATGGAATTTCGGTTTAACTAAGTAAGGGGAAAAAGTCGTCTGAATGAGTTGATAATCAGCTGACATTTTTCACCTCGTACCGAG
>JAGXSM010000187.1 GCA_018333725.1 Melioribacter sp.
TTCCCTTTATATTCCTTTAAAAAATCAGCTGCCTTCGAAATAGCATATAACCAATCAACTTTTTTCAATTCATCATTTTCCTTAATAAAAGTTCCATCAACTCTGTCGTTAGCATTTACAAATTTGAATGTGTTCAATCTTCCATTATCGCACATCCAGTAACTGTTTACATCTTCATTATGTCTTGGGGTTAGTCTCAGTATCTCATTATTGCGGACCCATATTTCTGTATTACATCCACGCGCGCAACCGACACAAATTGATTTTGTAGATGACATTTCCCATACACGGGATTTAAATCTGAAATCTTGATTAGTAAGCGCACCAACAGGACAGATATCTGTTGTATTCAAAGTATAAGGATTATCGAACGATTCACCCGGGAAAGTAGTAATGGTAACATGATCGCCTCGCTTAACAAATGTAAGCTGATTAGCTCCGGCAATTTCATCGGAGAACCTGATACATCTTGAACATGAAATACACCTATCGCCGTCGAATTTAATGAATGGACCTATTTGAACGCGTTTCTCTTTTCTAACCTTCATTTCTTCGAAACGGCTTTCACCTTTACCATGAGCATAAGCGTATTCCTGTAGTTTACATTCGCCGGCTTCATCGCAAATGGGGCAATCGAGAGGATGATTAATTAAAATAAATTCCATAACTGCATTACGAGCTTCAAGAGTCTTTTGAGATTTAGAATGAACAGCCATTCCTTCTGCAGCAAGAGTTGAACATGCAATAACAAGTTTAGGCATCTTTTCAACTTCCACCAGACAAACGCGGCAGTTCCCGGAAATTGATAGTTTTGGATGCCAGCAGAAATGAGGTATATCGATATCAGCTGCTACTGCAGCTTCAATTATTGTTTGACCTTGTTTGAATTCTACTTGTTTATCATCAATTGTTAAGTATGGCATTTCTCTTCCCTTTTACGCGACAAGTTGAAGCAATAAATTTTTTGGTGATAAAATTACTCTTGTGAGAGTACCATTTTCAAATTTACCTGATCTATCAAAAATCTCGTTAGATATTTCTCTAATTTCCTGTGAAGTTACTGAATGAATTTTCCTAATAGTCTCCTCGACCGACTTAACCTTGTTGAAATAAATCATCGACTGGGCAATTCTTAGCATTCTATTAGTAGTACTTTCGAGACTAAGGAGCATATTCCCAATCAAATACTCTTTAGCCCGATTAAGTTCCTTTTCACTTACTTTTTTACTTTTTATTTTTTCTATCTCTTCAAATATAAGACTTTGAGCTTTATAAACGGAATTTTCATTTGTAGAAAGATAGACACCAAATGTTGAAATATCATAAAAAGAATTTAAAAAAGAATTGATCTGGTAAGCTATTCCATTTTCTTCGCGGATTTTTTGAAATAATCTTGAGCTACTTCCTTCACCTAAGATTTGGGATAATATATTAACTGCAATTCTCTTTTTATCTTTGGTGCCATAAGTGGGTCGACCGATTATGTAATGAACTTGTTGTGTTTCTTTTTCTACAAAAAGATCAGATGCAGGAAGTAACTTCAATTCATTTTTAATTTCACGTTTCGATTTCATTTCTTTGGTAATATATTTCTCGGCAAGCTTAAGTATATGATTATGGCTTACATTACCTGATGCAACTATATAAAAATTTTCGAATGTATAATGATCTTTTACAAATCTTTTCAAATCTTTTTGAGTAAATGAACGCAAATTTTTTTCAGTACCGATTATCGGCACTCCAAGTGTGTTACCGGCAAAAACATTGCTTTCAAATTTGTCGAATATAAGTTCATCAGGAGAATCTTCAATATCATACAATTCATCAATTACAACTCTGGATTCTTTTTCAATTTCGACAGGATGAAAAACAGAATGCTGAATCATATCGGCTAATACTTCAAAAGTCTGTTCAATGTGCTGTGCAAGACCTCTTCCGTAAAAGCAAGTATGTTCTTTCGATGTGAACGCATTAAGATAACCGCCTAATGATTCAATATCTTCAGCGATTTTTTTTGCGGACCGCTTTTTTGTCCCTTTGAAAAACATGTGTTCAAGAAAATGACTGATTCCGTTATTGGTTTCATTTTCATCCCGGGAACCGACATTAAACCAGAAGCCAAGGGAAAATGATTTAACCTGTGTGATCTTCTCGGTTATAACTTTTATACCGCTGGGCAGTTGTGTGATTTTTATATTATTCAAAGAGGATTTCTTTACAATTTATCTTAAAAATGTGGGACAAATATAGAGATATGCACCACGGTTTTCAAATACCGGACTATTGATAATTGTGGGAGGAAGTAGAGTATTTACCCCCTAAATTATTTTCTTGGTAGTCTTTCCAGGTATGAACTGGTACTTAATACAGCAAAGCTATTAATATTCTGCAAATCGCTAAGTGAATTACAATTCAAATAACTCATCGCACTTCTAAGCCCGTCAGAAATTCCATTAATAACATTTTTAACTGCACCCTTATAAGGGACGAGAGTTTCTTCACCTTCAATAAATTCATTTTTCATTTTAACGCCAAATGAAGCAGAGCCGCGGTACTTTTTCCAGAGCTGGTCGTTGTATTTAATTACCTCACCCGGTGTTTCTTTTGTTCCTGCTAACATTCTACCAAGCATAACAACATCGGCACCGCACGCAAGTGCTTTAGCAACATCACCCGGGCTTTTAATTCCGCCATCAGCAATTAACGCAATATCGAGTTTGCTTTCCAGTTTGGTAAAGTAAACATTTAGTAGAGATGAAACCTGACCTATTCCAATTCCGGTTTGAACAGATGTAGTACAAACGCTTCCGCCGCCAATACCGATTCTAACGGCATCTGCTCCGGCATTTACAAGTTGTTTTAATGTGGATCCGTGAGCAACATTACCAACAATTACTTTTACTTTGTATTTGCTTTTAAGCTCCTCACATTTTTTTAATACATAGGCATTATTAGCATTTGCTGTATCTATACATATAATCATATTTTTTTCTGCAAGGTTTTCTATTAGACTCTCTTCAGCTGTTAAACTAATTGATACAGCTTTTATTCCTTCCAGGTTTTTTTCATTGATTATTAGATCACTGAGAGATGAATTAAATCTATTGAGGATACCAATACATCCCAGATTGGTTAATTCTTTTGCCATTTCGAGTCCGGTTACTGTATCCATCGGACTGGAGATTACCGGGACGGTAAGTTCCTCGCCAATAAAGAAAGATTTTGTATTAACTTCATTTCTTGTTTTAACCTGAGAAATTTCGAGCGGAATTAAACTAATATCATCGTATGTAAGCGATAGTGAATAATTGTTCAAATCTTTCTTTGAATAGATTTTCATTTTCGTCCTCGACTAAGATTAAACAAATAACTTGATTAAACCGAAACGGTGCAAACATACAAAAAATATCAATAATGTTTTTTGTATAAAGTAATTTTTATAATTTGCTAAAACTTTTTATAACAAACGGAACTGTTATGACTTCTATTGAAACTTCTACTGCGAAAAGACAATCATGGAAATTTCCTAAGGATTTCTGGCTTGCCAATTTGATGGAATTATTTGAACGCGCTGCTTACTACGGATTTTTTATAGTACTTACTCTTTACCTTACTGATATTGTCGGTTTTAATGATAAGGAGACCGGAATTGTAGCGGGAATATTTTTTGCGGGACTCTATTTCCTACCGCCATTTGTAGGCGCAATAAGCGATAAGATCGGATTTAAGAATGGATTAATAGTTGCCTTCTCGTTATTAACAATAGGATATTTTTTACTTGGTGTATGGCATTCAAAATTACTGGTGATATTATTTCTTTTTATTGCAATGGTTGGAGGATCTTTTATTAAGCCACTTATTACCGGCACAGTCGCAAAAACAACCAATGAAGATAACCGCGCAAGAGGTTACGCACTTTTTTACTGGGTGGTTAATATCGGTTCATTTAGCGGTAAAACGTTTGTACCGTTTATACGACAAGGACTTGGTCTGGAATACGTAAACTTTTTTTCTTCAGGAATGTCTTTTCTGGCATTACTATTTGCAATCTTTTTCTTTAAGCAGGTGGATGCCGGACATAAAAGTAAAACCATTAATGATGTTTTAACTTCTCTAAAAAAAATCTTTTCAACACCTCGATTAATAATTTTAATTCTCATTGTAACCGGATTCTGGATTATTCAGCATCAACTTTATGCAACAATGCCGAAATATGTAATCCGTTTGCTTGGAGAAGAGGCACGCCCTGAATGGCTCGCAAATGTTAATCCCCTGGTTGTTGTGTTGTTTGTTGTATTAATTACTCAATTAATGAAAAATAAAAAAGCAGTAACATCAATGCTGGTTGGAATGTTGTTAATGCCATTTTCTGCTCTAGCAATGGCGGGAAGTCAAACATTAGAAAGCATAACAGGTAATTCTGTATCGATACTTGGCTGGTTCTCGCTTCATCCGTTAACAGTTATGATGATAATAGGGATTGGAATTCAAGGATTGGCTGAGTGTTTTATTTCTCCACGTTTCTTAGAATATTTTTCTTTTCAAGCTCCGAAAGGTGAAGAAGGAGTGTATCTGGGGTTCAGTCATTTGCATTCGTTCTTCTCTGCCCTTTCCGGATTCATTATGTCGGGATTTTTACTCGATAAATATTGCCCCGATCCCAAAACTTTACCGGTCGGATTAACAGAAGTTGAAAAAGCAGCTTACTATTCGGATGCTCACTTAATCTGGTTTTACTTTTTAGCAATAGGACTAACAGCTGCGATTGCACTTTTTATTTATAAATATGTTACTGAAAGGATTGATAAAAAGAGAGAATCTATTACTAATTGATTTTTTCTAATGTAATTATCCGGGAGTCATTTATTTTTGTTTTGAAATGAAATGGAAGTGAATGATTCCCGTTTTTATTTGCGCAAATAATTCTTATTAAATTTTCCTCAATAGAATGATTTTCTAAAACGATTCTAAGAAGTCCTGATTTACTATCATACTCAAAGTTTACTTCCTGTTTATTTATGGACACAGAAATTGATTTAGGATTAATACCGCTTGAATCGGATAATGCAAAAGTAAGTTGATATCTGTTGTTATTGATCTTTGTGCTATCCGGAATAAATTGAATTACCGGAATACCGGCACGAAAATATTTTGCAATACCTCTAAAGATTCCCCATGCCTGAATTTGATTGAAAGTTTCGTCATTAAGACGCAATTCTTCAAACCGGCTTGTATGGAAAGCACATTCAACAAGAACTGCTGGGATATTTGTTTTACGTAAAACTGAGAATCCCTCACCCGGATAAATATTGTAATCGGAATATGTCCCGTCAAATGAACCGAGTCCGCCGGGATTTCTCATTACATATGAAAGGTCTCTTTGAATATAACGGGCAATGTCTCTTTCGGAAGGTTCGTATTCATAATCCGTTTCTTTAGCATGATAATAAGTTGAAGTATAATTTGTGTAATCATCCTCAGCTTTAGATGGGGCGTTATGATGGATACTTATAAATAAGTCCGCTCCACTTGCATTTGCAATTTCTGATCGTAATGCAAGGGGCACGGTTTCATCAATTGCACGGGATAAATAAACCTCGGTACCGGCTTTTACTAAATACTCCTTTAGATATAACGCTACTTTAAGGTTTACATCTGCTTCAACAATTTTACCTGAACGGCTTGTATTCTTTCTATCTTCACCGCCATGGCCCGGATCCAGAAATATTTTTTTACCGGTCAGGTGTTTCGAATAATCATTTATAGTTTTTATCCTTACTAATTCATCTTTCCAATCTGTGGGATACTCGTACAATGGGACATTTATTACAGTCGTACATTTTGAACTTAGTAATAATACAATAAAAAGAAACAGTCCCTTGAGAAACAAAGATTTTGGTTTGTTAAGCAAATCTATTTTGATATTTCTTGCTGCTTTATACATTTGTTCCCTTCAATTGTGAAATGACACGACGAACAATGATTGTAATTAGGAATAAATATTCCGTTCTGAATATTATTTACAGCTTTATTTAGTTGCTCTTTAAATTTAGCAAGTTCACTTCCTGTTAAACTTTTCGCAACAACATTGTCTGGGTATTTTGTAAAGACAATCAATAATTCATATTTGTCGTAAGAATTAAAATATCTGGATAACACATAAGCATAGAAAGTTAATTGCTGAAAATAATCTACGGCTCTTTTATTTAATGCGTTCAATTCGATGTCATCGGTTTTATAATCGATAATAATCAATTTATCTTTTTCAACAACAAATTTATCAATTATACCGTAAAGGTAATTCTCTCCTTCTTCTGTATAGATTTCATATTCATTACGGAATTCTTTGTACTTACTTAAGTTGTTATAAAATTCCGATCCGCAAAATTCTGTCAATTCCTTTTTAATATTTTCTTTTAATTGAATAAAAGTTACCTGCTCATTTATTTTTTCTGCTGATAATAAATTATCCACTAGTTTATCAATGTCCGTTACAGCGGGATTTTCTTTCAGCACCTCATGCATAATTTTCCCTTTAATATTTGCATGGGATTTTAATTCTTCGTCTTCCTTATTATTAAAGTTATACTTCTCATTAGAAAAACGCTTAATTACATTAAAGATTGTCGGGAAACCAAGTTCATAAGTCAGTTCGTATTTAACCGGGCATTGAGAAAACAT
>JAGXSM010000188.1 GCA_018333725.1 Melioribacter sp.
AATCATTCCCGGTAATTTTAATCGGTAAAATCATTTTTGATTTCACGGGCATGAATATTTATCATATCCAGCGAAACATTTCAATAAGCATTCCGTCTTAATTAACAAAAACACGGGGGAAATATGAACCAGCAATTCAATCAATATTTAAATTCTGATAACCGGAATAAACACATCAGCAGAACAAAACTTGCAGCAATTATAGCAATCATTCTTTTAATTACTGTTGTTTCCATTTTATCAGAAACGTCATACGCCTCAATTTCTGGTACTGTAAATCAAGCATCAATTTTCACCAATCCTTTCAGTAACATTTCTGAAAGCAACAATGCGAATTCTTTCAATAACAATTTTGAATTAACAACCGATACAACCGGATTAAAAAAGGGAGTTAAAAAATTTCATTTTTATGAAAAAGAGAATGGAGAACGGATTCATTATAAAGCAAAATTGAAAGACGGCAAACTAACTGCTCTTTATATTGATGGCGAGAAAGTACCTGATAACGAGTTAAGTAAATACGAATCTAAGCTTCAGAAAAAAATTGATGAATATGAAACTGTTACAAAAGAGTACAAAAAAAGTAAAGATGAATACAAAATATTTGCTGACGAATATTCGGGCAAGATGAAAGATTTATGCGAGAAGTTAAGAGATATGCGTTCTGACCGGTTTGATTTTGATTTCAACTTTGATAGAGATTTTGATATTCATATTTCTAAACCGGATCTTTCAGAATTACTTGAATCAATGATAGAATTAAGACGCGAACTAAAAGAATCATTTGCAAACCGTTCTATTGTAATTCCTCCAATTCACATCCCGGAAATTGATATTCCACCAATTCACATCCCCCCCGTTCCACCAGCTCGGTTTAATGATGAGGATTGGGATAAGTGGAGTGATGAATTTAAAGAAAATATGAAAGAGTTTAATAGTAAGATGAAAGATCACAAGTGGGACATGGAAGAGTTTAATGAAAGCATGAAAGGTTTTAGTGAAAAAATGAAAAAGTTCGGCTTCGAAATGAAAAAGTTCGGAAGCTTTGTGAAGGAAATGAAAAATGAACTGATTAATGACGGAATAATAAATTCCGGTGATGATATTGATGAGTTGTTATTGTCCGAAGACAAAATGGAAGTAAACGGCAAGACTGTTTCAGAAGATCTTCATGCAAAATATAAAGACATGTATGAGAAACACACGGGTAAAAAAATTGAGGGGAAGAATAAGATTAGGATCAATAATTAGAAATTGTTCGAATTTATAAAGTGTCATACTGAGTATGCCCAAGATGTCAGACTGAGCCACACGACGTAAGTCGTGTGAGTCGAAGTCTGACACTAGTCATCAATTATTAAGTACAGTAAGAGCTTCCTTAACAAGTTCTTCAATAGAAATATCCGGTTTCCTATCGGTAACGGAACGGACAGCTCGTTCGGCAATTTTCTGGTTATATCCAAGATTAACAAGAGCGGCAACCGCATCACCTCTCAGACTTGATGTGCCTGAAGCAGCGCCATCAACCGATTCAGCAAGCGATTCCACTTTATCACGCAATTCAACCATCATCCGTTCGGCGGTTTTTCTACCTATGCCGGGGACAGAGATCATCCGGGAAATATTTCCTGTCTTTAATGCTTCTTTCAAATCTTCAATTTGAATGCCCGATAAAATACTCTGTGCTGTTTTGGGACCGATTCCACTAACACTAATTAGCAATTCAAACATTTCTTTTTCGGCTATTGAATAAAAACCGTAGAGATCTAGTGAATCCTCTTTTACACTAAGATATGTGAAGAGAGAAACCTCTTCTCTTTCTGCAATTTTTTCGAAAGTACTTATCGAAATGTTTACAAGATAACCGACACCGCCAACATCAATAATGATTTTTGTCGGCTTTTTAGAAATTATTTTACCGCTTAAGTAACCAATCATTGAAATTAACCTTAATTATTATCCAATAATTTTTCCGGGATTAGCTTCAACAAATTCCTTCCAGTTTTTGCTCTTCTTAGCCGGAGAAGTAATTTTGAATGCATGGCAAACAGCAACGGCCAGTGCATCACTTTCATCGAATTTAATTTTTGTTTTTCTAATAAAGAGAAGTTTTCTAATCATGTATTGTACTTGCTCTTTTGATGCAGCGCCGTTTCCAACAACGGCTTTCTTAATTTCTCTTGGTGAATATTCTTTTATTTCAAGATCGTTATGAATTGCTGATAGAAGAGATACGCCGCGTGCATATCCAATCTTTAATGCCGATTGAACGTTTTTTCCGTAAAATGATGTTTCTAAAGCAAATTCTTCTGGATGAAATTTCTTTATAAGTGAGTTTAGTTTATCATAAATAATTCTAAGTCGTGGTGCAAAATCTTTTGTTGAAGGAATCTTTATTATTCCGGAGGATATGTGAGTTAATTCATTCCCTTCAAAATCTACAATGCCATAACCTGTAAAAATTGTTCCTGGGTCAACTCCGAGTATTCGCATAATTAATCAACAAAATCCGCATTAGTAAATACATTCTGAACATCATCACACTCTTCGAGCGATTCGATTAGCTTCATCATCTTTTCTGCATTATCACCATTTATTGAAAGATGATTTTTAGCAACCCATTGTAATGATGCATTCTCAATATTAAATTTTTTATCGATCAACAATTTTCTTACGGGTTCAAATGATTCCAGCGAAGTAGTAACCACAAAAAACTCTTCTTCTGTTTGTAAGTCCTCTGCCCCGGCATCCAGTACAATTTCCATCATTTCATCTTCAGATTTTCCATCTCTCTTAACAGTAATAACACCTTTATGCTCAAACATCCAGGCAACTGAACCGGTTTCTCCCATATTCCCGTTCCCTTTACCAAAAATGTGTCGTATTTCTGCAACTGTCCTGTTTTTATTATCAGTAGCAACTTCAACTAAAAGAGCGGCACCGCCCGGTCCATATCCTTCATAAGTTAATTCAACTATTTGCGAGCCTTCAAGTTCTCCGGTTGCTTTTTTAATTGCTCGTTCAATGTTATCAGCCGGCATGTTTGCGGCTTTGGCGTTATCAATTGCAAGTCTTAGTCTTGGATTCCCCTCGGGATCACCGCCGCCCTGTCGTGCAGAAATTGTAATTTCTCTAATCAGCCGTGTAAATATTTTCCCGCGTTTAGCATCAAGGGCGCCTTTCTTTCTTCTTATTGTTGCCCACTTGGAATGTCCGGACATAATTATTCTCCCGGTAAGTTAATTCTAAATATCTTTTATCTCTATATCCTTCAAGCGTATTTGAGGGAACGCTTTTCCATCTTTATTAATCGATTCGATAGTGTATACAATATTAACCAAATTTCTTTCTTTATCAATACGATTTGCAAAACCACCAAGATTAAAACCGATCGCATCAAAAACTTTATCATTACCATTCTGCCTAAAACAAGTAACAATATGATTGGAGCCGACAATTCTCGGCGGATAAACCAAGGAAACATTTTCGCTCATAAATACCGGACGCATATTACCCGGTCCGAACGGTGCAAATTGATCCAGTATTCGGATAAACTTTGGTGAAATTTCGGAGAAAGCAAGTTTAGCATCAATATGAATTTCCGGTAGAAGATCGCTCTCTTTCATATTGGTTTTTAGAATTGCATTGAAACGTTTTTTGAACTCTTCAATTTTTTCTATTTCAACAGCAAGTCCGGCAGCAGCTTCGTGACCACCAAACTGTAACAAGAGATCTTCACAACCCTGAAGCGCTTCATAAATATTAAATCCCGGAATACTTCTCGCCGAACCTTTAGCAACGCCGTCAATTGTTGTTAGCATAACTGTCGGTTTGTGAAATTTTTCTACTAATCGCGATGCAACAATTCCAATTACACCCGGATGCCAATCATTATCATGAAGAACTATACCCAATTCGGTTTCAAGATTTATTACTGTTTCAACGAGATCGATTGCATGGGAGAATGTTGCTTCATCAATAGTACGACGTTTTGTATTCTCATCTTCCAATACTTGAGCTAACTCAATTGCTTTTTGCGGATCATTTGTAGTAAACAGTTCAACTGCACGGTTTGCATCACCCAATCTTCCAACTGCATTTACACGTGGAGCAATTGTAAATACAATTTGTCCCGCTGTTAAATTACCCGGTTCCATTCGTGCAGATTTGATTAATGCCTCAATGCCAGGACGAGGATTAGTATTAATAATGTCCAATCCTTCTTTTACAAGAACTCTATTTTCGTCAACCAGTGGGACTATATCCGCTGCACCTGCAAGAGCAACCAGGTCTAAATATTTGAGTGCCATATTCTTCTTACCGATTCTATCTCCAACAGCAGAAGCAAGTTTAAAAGCAACACCGGCACCCGATAAATGTTTGAAGGGATAATTACAACCGGGTTTAATAGGATCTAAAATTGCATGGGCTCTTGGTAATTCTTCTTTTGGCTGGTGATGATCACAAACAATTACGTCAATTCCAAGCTTGTTAGCATGATCAATTTCTTCAACTGCAGTTATCCCGCAATCAACAGAAATTATAAGATCCGTGTTCTGTTCCTTTATATAGTCTATACTCTGTACAGACATCCCATATCCTTCTGTCAATCGATTTGGAATATAAGTTTCTACATTTGCACCAAGTTCTTTTAAGAAGAGATACATTAGTGCGGCCGAACAGGTACCGTCAACATCATAATCGCCATAGACGTAGATCTTTTCGTTATTAGTAACCGCATTAATAACTCTAATTGATGCCTGGTGCATTCCATCCATTAAGAACGGATCGTGTATAGAAGTAAGTGATGGTCTGAAGTAGGACTTGGCTTCAAAGAAATTAGTAATATTTCTTTGGATTAGAATTGAGGACAATGCATGAGAAATGTTTAAGCTATCGGATAAAGCTAAAACCAGCTTTTCATCCGGAGCTTGTTTAAGTTTCCATCGGGTTTTTGCCATATTTCAATTTATGGGAGAACACCGATGATGATTCCGTGTCTGTAAGCCGAATTCTGTTCCCCGATAAGATCGGGGCGGCAGTTATTTATCTAGCCACGGCATTACTGCCGCGATCAAGCGATCTACCCGAAGGTTATTCTTCCAATAAAGGAAGAAATCGAAGCGAACAACTTCGAACCGAAAAACCGGATATAAACCGGTCGCATCGGAATCCCTTCTGCTCGACCTTGCACCAGGTGGGGTTTGCCCTGCCCCCGATGTTACCATCGGAGCGGTGAGCTCTTACCTCGCCTTTTCACCCTTACCCGGCTAATGCCGGGCGGTATGGTCTCTGTGGCACTTTCCGTGACTCAATACTTGCGTACTGGAGTCCCCGGGAGTTACCCGGCACCTCGTTCTGCGGAGTTCGGACTTTCCTCTTTCCCCACTAAATGGGGTAAGCAACTGCCCAACACGAATCATCAACTGTTCTTCTTCTTACTCTTTTATTTAACATATTTTTTACCAACTGGCACTAATATAATAAATTTTAATCACCACCGCATCACTTATTATTTGATATACTTTACCGCCCTAATGTATCTTTAGGATACCAATAAAATTGAACTTGGAGTTTCAAATGGATTTGATTCAAATAAGGTCTTTTCTTAATAAAATTGAGCTTTTTGCCGACTTAAACGACACGGAAAAGGAACTAATATCAAAAAATCTTGATGTAAAAGATTATCCTATAAACTCTCACCTTTTTGTTGAACACAATCAAAGAAAAAATCTATACATTATTTATGAAGGCGAAGTAGAATTATACAAGAAAACTCCTTTTGGAGAAGAAAAGAGATTATCAATTTTTACAAAGTATGATTTCCTGGGCGAAGGTTCTTTGATTGATGATTCTCCACACTCAACATCTTCAAGAGCAACATTGAATACAACAGCACTAATTCTTCCACGAGAAAAATTTAAGGAGATTCTTAAGATTGAACCGGATATCCCCATAAAAATTTTCTCGCGTATGGCTAAAGTTATATTCCGCAGAATGCAGTTTGCAAATTCACGTGTAATTAATCACGGGGCGCAATACCAATCGGGCAGAACCCGAATGGAACACGATCTGCTGGGTGACCGTGAAGTACCAAATGAAGTTTATTACGGTATACAAACATTGCGCGGAATGGAAAACTTTAATATTAGCGGTGTTACAATTTCATTTTACCCTTTACTTATTGAAGCGCTTGCCTCAGTTAAAATGGCAGCCGCAATAGCAAACAATGATCTGGGAATTCTTTCCAAACCGATTACTGATGCAATTGTTCAAGCATGCCGCGAAATAATCAGCGGAAAGTATCATGGTTACTTTGTTATCGATATGGTTCAAGGAGGAGCCGGAACATCCACCAATATGAATGCAAATGAAGTTATTGCTAACAGAGCTCTTGAAATTTTAGGATACGAAAAAGGTGATTACAAATACTGCCACCCAAATAATCATGTTAACCTTTCACAATCAACCAACGATGTTTATCCAACTTCTATTAAGATTGCAATTATTAACAGCAACAAAAAACTTATCGAAGTTCTCCAGAATTTGATTGATTCATTTCATAAAAAAGCGAAAGAGTTCTCCGGCGTTATTAAAATGGGAAGAACACAATTACAGGATGCTGTTCCCATGACTTTGGGTCAGGGGTTTGAAGCATATGCTGTAACACTTGAAGAGGAAATAAACCGGCTGGACGAAAATGCAAAATTATTCCTCGAAGTAAATATGGGCGCAACTGCTATCGGAACAGGAATAAATGCAGATCCCGATTATGGTCAGAAGTGTATCGATCATTTAAAAGAAATAACCGGTTTAAATGTTGTGCTGGCAAAAAATTTAGTTGAAGCTACACAGGATACCGGTGCATTTGTAATTTATTCCTCCGCCGTTAAACGTCTTGCAGTAAAGCTTTCTAAGATTTGTAATGATTTACGTCTTCTCTCTTCGGGTCCGCGGACAGGATTACATGAAATTAACTTACCGCCGATGCAGCCCGGTTCTTCAATTATGCCCGGTAAAGTTAATCCTGTTATTCCCGAAGTTGTGAATCAAATTGCTTTCAAAGTGATTGGTAATGATCTTACAGTTACACTTGCGGCAGAAGCCGGGCAGCTTGAACTAAATGTAATGGAACCGATAATAGTGCAAAGTATTTTTGAATCGATTGAAATGCTGAAGAACGGAATGAGCACATTAAAACATAAATGTATAGACGGAATTACTGCGAACGAAGAACATTGCCGAACACTTGTTGAAAACAGCATAGGATTAATTACGGCGCTAAATCCTTATCTCGGTTATGAGGTTTCTACCAGGATTGCAAAGGAATCAATGGAAACAAATCGCGGTGTATATGAACTTGTTCTGGAAAAGAATTTGTTGAGTAAAGAAGAGCTGGATAGGATTTTGTCTCCCGAGAATATGATCAAACCGCAGAAAATGAGATAAATTTTACCGGCTAATTACTCATTATATTTGCAAAAAATCTCATGTTCTTTGATGAGGAATTTGAGACTATAATCTTTATTACCGCAGTAAGAGGAACAGAAAGAAACATTCCGATTATTCCCCATATATAACCCCAGAGCATAAGGGAGAATAGTATTACCAAAGGATTCAGTCCAAGCCGGTCGCCGAATATCTTGGGCTCTAAAATGTTGCCAATTACATTCTGAATGAGAATTAATGTAGCCAGCACGAGCAATGTATACCCAATTGATTCGTATTGAATCAACGTCATTAGCGAAATAAATAATACTGCTATAACAGAACCGATATTTGGTATAAAGTTAAGAAGCAAAGAAAGAACCGCCCACACTATAAAAAACTCAATACCAAAAGACCATGTTACAACTCCAACAATTACTCCGAGCAGTAAACTTATCATAAACTTTGTAAAAATATATTTCTGAACTTTTTCTGTAATATCCTTAAATGTTCTTTGAAGTTTTGTTTCTCTTTGAATTGTCATCGTTTCAAGATCTTCATCAATTGTATAATGATGTTCCTTATCTAGCTCCTCCTTCATTTGAAGTTCTTTCTTAATTTTTTTTATTGAGGATTTAACTCCCTTTTCAACATATCGTACTCTAATTGCTTCAACAATTTTTTCGTGACCGCTGCTAATAAAAATAAAGAAGAAAAGAATTAAGAAGGTGTATGTAACCACCTCAATAGTTGAAGAGAAAAGTCCCCCGGCTAATCCACCGTAATCAAAATTTTCTAACACGCTGGAAATTTTAAAATTTATTAACGATTCATCTTCCAGTCCGAGTGATCTGGCAGTATTATTCACAAGATGATTCAACTTGATTTCAATAATCGGTAATTTCTGACCAAATTGAACAAAGGCGTCAATTACAATTTTTGATGCACCTCCTATAAATATAATCGAAACCAGAATATTTAAAACAATAGCAATGCCGTGCGGAATTTTTATCTTGGCAAGAAGTTTGTTAAGAGGTTCAAAAAGGAAAAATAAAAAGTATGCTATAACAAGCGGAAGAAAAATGTGCTGGAGTTCCTTCAACACAAAGAGAATTAAAATTATTCCGATTACCGAAATAAAAAATTTGATTACCGGATCTGTTCCTAATTTCTTCATAGGTGTGTTTTGTTTGTTGGGTGAAAATAATCAAAAAATGAGATTTTTCTAACATTTAATTTTCTTAAATTAAATACCCAATAAACAACTTCAAAAAAATGGTGTGAGTATTTAGATATGGTAAACAATATTACCCGATTTTTTTACGCGTTTCTTATAGCTATACTCCTTTTTACCAGCTGTAAAAATCCGGAAAATACTAAGAGCACGGAAACCTCCGATACATTAAAAGCTCCG
>JAGXSM010000189.1 GCA_018333725.1 Melioribacter sp.
TATAAGCGGTAACAACACTTTTAAGGATGTTGAGGATTCAGGACATTACTATATGTTGCGTGCTTATCCAATTGCAGGAACTAACGGTAAAACTGAAAGAGTACTGGAAGTATGCCGCGATATTACAAGCCAGAAATATCTTGAAGCACAGCTAATACAATCATATAAGCTTGCATCGCTTGGTAAACTTGTTGCCGGGGTAGCACATGAAATTAATAATCCTAATACATTTATCCTTGGCAATTTAAAAATTGTTCAGGAAGCTTTTGAAGATATTTTCCCCATACTCGATAAACACTTTAATGAAAACGGTCAACTTAACATTGCTCGGCTCGATTACCAGACCTTTAAAGAAAATATTTCTATACTTATTACCGACATGATAAACGGTGCAAACAGAACTAAAAAAATTGTTGCCGATCTAAGAAACTTTGCAAAGAAAGACGATGGTGCGCTTGTTGAGGATGTGGATTTAAATTACATAATTAAAAACAACCTTACTCTTACTCAAAAACAGATTAAGAAATATGCAGAGCTGCAAATAGAGTTATGCGATAATCTTCCGGCGTTTAAAGGAAACATTAACAAAATTGAACAGGTACTGTTGAATATGACCATGAATGCTGCAGAAGCTACCGAACCGGGTAAAGGAATTGTTAAACTGATTACAAGTTTTAGTAAAGACACAAATGAAATATTACTGCAGATTTGTGATAATGGAATCGGTATGAGCGATGCAGTAATCAAAAATATCTTTGATCCCTTCTTTACGACTAAACGGGATAAGGGAGGAACAGGATTAGGACTTTCAATTTCTTATGGAATTATAAAAGAACTCGGCGGAAGAATTGAAGTAGAATCGAAACTTGGTTCAGGTACAACATTTACTATAAGAATACCTGTAAAGAGTGAATAAAATGTCAAAAATCCTTTTAATTGATGATAACCAGGCGGTGCTTAATTTCCTAAGGATCATTCTGCTTCAAAAAAATAAGTATAGTGTAGATACTCTTCAGGACAGCACTAAAGCTTACGATATGATTTCAAATGGTAATTACGATTTGTTGTTACTTGATATGGATATGCCAAGCGTTACAGGTCTCGATATTCTAAAGTTTATAGTGACCAAAAGTATTCCGATTAAAACAATTGTGCTAACCGGTGTTGAAGATATCGACCTTGCTATTTCTGCTATGAAGCTGGGGACATACGATTATATGCTTAAACCGATCGATGAGAATGCATTATTCAAAGCAATTGATTCGGCTATACATGAAATTGAATTGCACAAAAAAGAAATCGATCCTGCTAAACGTCTCTCTTTAGAAGGTCTTAAATTCAAAGAGGCGTTTAGTAATATCATTACCAATGATGAAAAGATGTTCAAGATTTTTCACATTGTAGAAAAATTTTCACAAACGGATAATTCGGTTTTAATTTGGGGTGAAAGCGGTTCAGGCAAGGAGTTAATTGCAGAAGCAATTCATAAAATAAGTAACAGGAGAGAGAAAAAATTTGTTGCTGTTAATGCCGGTGCTTTTGCACAGGAATTATTTTCATCAGAATTTTTTGGTTATGAAAAAGGAGCATTTACAGGTGCAACGCATGATAAAACCGGATTTCTGGAAGAAGCAAATGGCGGAACTCTTTTCCTCGATGAGATTGGTGAACTTACTTTACCAATACAGGTGAAGCTCCTTAGAGTTCTTCAGGAGGAGGAATTTTACAGACTCGGCTCTACAAGAAATATTAAAGTGGATGTTAGAATAATTGCCGCAACAAATAAAAATCTCTTTGAAGAAATTAAGAAGGGAAATTTCCGCAAGGATTTATTCTTCAGGTTAAATATCAATTCAATAAATCTTCCCCCTTTGAGAGATAGAAAGGGGGATGTAGAATTTCTATCAAATTATTTCTTAAGAAAATTCAGCGAGAAGTATTCTAAAAATGTTCTTAAAATTTCCGATAGCGTTATGAATTGCCTGAAATCTTATTCCTTTCCCGGAAATGTTAGAGAATTAATGAACATTATTAACAGTGCAATTATTGTTGAATCTACCAACGAGCTTAGAAAAAAATCTTTGCCAAACTATTTCCTCGAAAATAATAATTCGATCTGTCCCCTTGATGATGATATAATCCCTCATTCTCTTAATGAAATTGAAAAAGACCATATAAGTAAAGTTCTTGAATTTACAAACCACAATAAGACAAAAGCTGCAGAAATTCTCGGTATATCACGTGTTAACCTTATAGCTAAAATCAAAAAATATAATTTGGAAAACCACTCCCACCATTAATCCTTATTACTTTGCTTCATAAAAATTCTATAATCATTTAGGTGTTATTTCAAATCAAATTAATATCTTTGTTAATGAGATAACAAATCTTTTTGATTTGCAATCAATCTAATATTTAATTAAAAATAAGGAGTTAGTGTTAATGGTAATAGGAATACCTGGGGAAATTGTAGAAGGTGAAAATAGAGTTGCATGTATTCCCGATGTCGCTTCTAAATTGATTAAGAAGGGATTTAAAGTTGTAATTGAAAAAGATGCCGGATTGAAAGCCGGCTTGACAAACGAGAAGTATTCCAATGCCGGTGCTGAAATTGTTGAAGACCTACTGCAACTTTATCATGCCAGCGATATTGTGTTGAAAGTGCAAAGACCTGTTGAGCATCCGCTTTATAAAAAAAATGAACTTGAGTTGATGAAAAAAGGTTCACTACTTATTTGTTTTCTGTATTCACTTCATTATCCGGAATTAGCTAAGAAGGGAGCGGAACTTGGGATAAATATTATTTCAATGGACTCGATACCCCGTACAACACTGGCTCAAAGAATGGACGCATTAAGCTCCCAGGCAAATTTAGCAGGTTATAAGAGTGTTATTCTTGCAGCTAATCACTTAAATAAAATATTTCCTTTGATGATGACTGCTGCCGGAACAATTTCTCCATCTAAAGTTGTGATTATGGGTGCAGGTGTTGCCGGATTATCGGCGCTTGGAACTGCTAAACGTCTTGGTGCGGTTGTAGAAGTCTCAGACGTTCGTCCTCAGGTTAAAGAAGAAGTTCAAAGTCTCGGTGGTAAATTTATCGAAGTTCCTACCGATCAATCGATGCAGGATTCCGGTGGTTATGCTAAAGAACAATCGGAGGAGTTTTTAAGAAAACAGAAAGAACTGATCTTCAAACATATTACTGAAGCCGATATTGTAATTACAACAGCATTAATACCCGGTAAAAAATCTCCCGTTCTTGTTACTGAAGAAATGGTGAAAAATATGAAACCCGGTGCCGTTGTTCTTGATATGGCGGTTGAATTCGGCGGCAATTGCGAGTTGAGCGAAAAAGGTAAGACCGTTGTTAAACACGGTGTAACAATTATCGGCGAACACAACCTGCCAAGTCTGGTCCCTTATAATGCAAGCGAAATGTATTCTAAAAATCTTCTAAGCTTAATTGAATACTCTGCTAATGATGGAAATTTTATTATTGATATGGAAGACGAAATTTTTAAAGGTGCAGTAATAGTTAAAGACGGCGAGGTTATTAACCAGAGAATAAAAGATTTGTTGAAGTAATTCTTTGCAAGCATTTCATTTTTATCGTTATGATCTTAAAAGCAACAAATAAAATTTTATAAAAATAAAATCAGGAGTAACATAATGGAAAGTATCGGTTTAATAATGCTGATATATGTTTTTGTACTCGCAATATTTGTAGGGTTTGAACTTATCACAAAAGTACCGCCTACATTGCACACACCATTGATGTCCGGTTCTAATGCAATAAGCGGAATAACAATAGTAGGAGCAATTCTGAGCGCAGGATTGGAAGAATTTACAATCAGTACAATACTCGGATTGATCGCAATGATTTTTGCTACAATAAATGTCGTTGGCGGTTTTTTAGTTACTGATAGAATGTTAAAAATGTTCAAAAAGAAGTGAGTTGAAAAATGAATATACTTATAGAAGTTTCATATCTTATTGCATCGGTACTTTTCATTTTCGGTATTAAGAGATTAAGTTCGCCAAAGACAGCACGGCAGGGAAATTTTTTAGCCGCTCTCGGAATGTTTATAGCAATTATTGTTACATTGTTTGATCAGCACGTTTTAACCTTTGAATGGATAATCATCGGGTTTATTATTGGCGGTGTTATAGGTGTATTAATGGCATACAAAACTCCTATGACAGGAATGCCTCAAATGGTAGGGTTGTTGAATGGATTCGGAGGCGGTGCATCGCTTCTTGTTGCCCTTTCGGAATATTATAAGATGAAGAATTTTACAACCTGGACGTTTAATGATGCTACAAATATAACAATTGTATTAAGCTTGATTATCGGTGCCGTTACATTCACAGGGTCATTAATTGCATTCGGTAAGTTACAGGGAATTGTCACAGGTAAAGTTGTTAAATATCCGGGCCAGCATCCGTTAAATGTTTTGTTGTTCGTTTCGTTGATTGTCGCCGGAGTATTTTTTGTCATCAACCCCACAATGGAAATCCTAATTATTTCTATTGCATTAGTATCGCTTATTCTTGGCGTATTGCTTGTGCTTCCAATCGGTGGTGCAGATATGCCGGTTGCTATTTCACTTCTCAATTCATATTCAGGACTTGCGGCATCTGCAACGGGATTTGTTTTGCAGAATAACCAGTTAATTATAGCCGGAGCACTTGTTGGTGCATCAGGAATAATATTAACAATTATAATGTGCAAGGGAATGAACCGCTCTCTTCTAAATGTTGTAATGGGCGGATGGGAAAGTGCGGGTTCATCGGGCCCGGCTGCACAAAGTTCATCATCTCCTAAAGGTCAGGTTAAATCAATTGATGCCGAAGAACTTGCAATGATTTTTGATGCCGCAGAAAATATTATAATTGTACCGGGTTACGGAATGGCTGTAGCACAAGCTCAGCACGCCGTCCGCGATCTTGTTAATTTATTGGAATCGAAAGGGAAGAAAGTTCGGTTTGCCATTCATCCTGTTGCAGGTAGAATGCCGGGACACATGAATGTTCTTCTGGCAGAAGCTCAGATATCTTATGATAAGATGTTGTCGATGGAAGAGATTAACGACGACTTCCCCAATACCGATATATCATTAATTATCGGTGCTAACGACGTTGTTAATCCCGCTGCGCGTAACGATAAAAACAGTCCGATCTACGGAATGCCGATTTTAAATGTGGATTATTCTAAAACTGTAATTATGAATAAACGGTCAATGAATGCGGGATATGCAGGAATTGATAATGAGTTGTTTTTCTATCCGAATACTTTAATGTATTTCGGTGATGCAAAAGATGCGGTTGCTAAATTAACACAGGAATTGAAAAATTTATAATACACTTGTTCGGATTTAGAACTTGATATAAAATGAAAATTGAGGGATTGGATTAACTGGTACCTCATTTTTTTCATGAATCCTTACTGTCCATTTACCAATAGTATAACCAATAACTGCTCCTAAAAATACATCGGATAACCAGTGTTTATCCTGGTATACTCTTGAATACGCTGTTAATAAAGCCGGTACATAATATAAAACTTTCATCCAGTCATTTTTGGAGTTTTCAGATAAAACTGTAGAAAGCGAAAATGCTAAACTTGTATGACCTGATGGAAGCGACCATTCATCATCCCCTGAAAAATTGAACGGTGAAAAACTGAATGAACCTTCATTTGTATAGGGTCTTGATCTCCCCAGAATTGATTTAAGCAACATTGTAGTTAAACCCGTATAGAGTGCGGACTGATAAATTTCGAATGCGACTTTTTTATTCATATAAATATTATTTAAAACACCGGAAAGTGCATTAACTCCACCAATAAGTAAAGTGTTATAGGGTTCACCCCAGATTCGCCCTAATTCAGCCGGAAGGTTATTGATATTTTCTCTTGTCATTAAAACCTGGTCACGTACCTCTTCATCAAATTGCATAAGAAGTAACGTAGATGTTGCAGTCAAACCGATTATACTCCAATCCTTGCCGGTCCATTTTGACGGCTGCTTAAAAAAATCTTCTGTCTCCGATCTGAATTGTCTGAAGTTGAGCTGGTTCTGCGCAATCAGCATTTGTGTGCAAAATGTTAGAATAACTATCAGGTTTATCTTAAATCTACTTATCATTTTGAAGATCCATTCAAAAAAATAATTTCTATTACAACCATTTTCCAATTTACAGGGTCAAAATACATGTAACTTTCTAAAAACTCCATAAGTCTAAATAAGCAGTTAAATCATAATGATAGGAGAATAAAAATGAAATCTACAAATGAATACCCGGCGTCTAAGAAATTACTTGTTATTCTTTTTCTTGTGTTGCTTAGCTCTCTTTTTGCTAAAGATATTTTAGCCGATAACTTAAAACTTATTAAAGAAAAATCCTTCAATGTAAAATCAGGCGAAACATTATTTATAGATGCATCCGGTGCAGATATTAAAGTAGATAGCTGGAATAAAAATGAAGTATATGTTAAAATATTAGGAAATAGGAAAGCCGAAGATAAAATGAAATTTACAATAGAGCAGACTTCCGGCGGAGTTGAAGTGACTGCAAAAAAAGAAGGATCCTGGTTTTTTAATTGGGGAGGCGG
>JAGXSM010000190.1 GCA_018333725.1 Melioribacter sp.
CTCAACTATTTCTTCCCTGGAAAGATTATTGATCTGAGGGTCGGTCAATTCAAGAACAGCACTATCATAGTTCTTAAGAATAAAGTAACAAGCACCAATCCGTAATTGAGCTCTTGGTGCAAGCGGACTATTTCTGTAATAAGTTAGTAATTCATCGTAATGAGAGACTGCGTTGTTATAATCGCCGGTTTTTTCGTATAACTGCCCAAGTGCATAAATACTATGGGTAATAAAATTATTTTCGTCTCTACGCGAGATTGCTTCCTTCAAGTTTTCTTCTGCATCAATAAATTTATTCTGGGCTGAATATGATTCACCAATCCAGTAGTAAGCTGAACCGATGTAAGTACTTCCGGGGTATTCATATATTAATGTTGAAAGATTCTCCCTTGCTTTCCGGTATTCATCGTTAT
The DNA here is from genome assembly GCA_018333725.1 of Melioribacter sp. GTDB lineage: Bacteria > Bacteroidota > Ignavibacteria > Ignavibacteriales > Melioribacteraceae > DSXH01. Next base: position 414 of record JAGXSM010000190.1, read on the forward strand.
GATAATAAATTGTGCCCAGTTCATATAACACACTTTCTCTAAAGGATGATAACGGATATAGTTTTAAGAATGATTCAAATTCTGCAGCTGCACCATCAAGTTGATTTAATTGAACCAGACATTCTGCAGCATAATAATGTGCAGAAGATTTCTCATTGTCATTAAGTGAATTATCCGTAACGATCGATTTAAATAATTCATATGCCGACGTGTAGTTTTTGTTCTGGTATAATTTTAATGCTTCGTCAAATGTACGATTTAATGATTGGGCATTCAGATTTGCAATCAATAAAAAGACAAACAGAATAAAGTTTTTTCTTTCTCTCATAGTCTTTCAAAATAATTTTTGGAATAAAATAAAAAATAGAATACCGGAAATACTTGCAATTAAATTGACAGCGTTATTATCAATAAATCTGATCCCATTATTATAAACTGTTTGAACATCACAATGATTTTTAACTTCAACAATTTTGCGGCATTCAGGACAATTATATTTCACCTGGACTGCCGCACCAAAAATACTATCCAGAACATTTCCAAGAATTCCGGACATAATAATAATCACAAAAAACTTAAGGTTAAACTCTATCAATAAAAATCCTGATACTGATATTATAACCGAACCAAGGAGACCTGCTAAAGAACCAGGTAAAGAAATACCTCCGGAAAAACCTTTTTCTACTCTACGGAAATTTAAAATGTTATACGTATTCCAATTTGTATCTGTTCCAATTTCAGTTGACCATGTATCTGAACAAACCACACTAAGAGATGCAAGGAAATAATAGTAGAGGAACTCATAGTTAGTAAGAGAATAAATGAGTGCTAATATACCTCCTACCCCTCCATTTGCAATTACCTGGTAGTGATCCCTCATAAATATTTTTTGTTTTGAATTTTTATCGGAAGCGGTATTCCTGTTCTTTTTAGTAATAAGACTTGCACTAAAAAAGAAAATTAAAATCGGAATACTCCATTGAATACCACCCGAATAAAAAATTGAAACCGCAATCAAAAATTGAATAACGGCGCCGCCAAGGGTCAGGAATTTAAGCCGGAATGAAATTAGAGAAATTGATAAGGCAAGTGCTATTGTAATTATTAATTTTGAGACCGTATTACAATCCCCCTCTAATTTGTATTCTATGAAAGATAAAAAAAAAGCCCTCTAAATGAGGGCTGAAATTCTGAGGTAATAATTATTTCATCAAATTCAATTCATAATCAGCCAATCTTTTGTATTGAGCATCGCGCTTTGCGAGTTCAAAATTTTCTCTGGCTTTGGCAATATCCTGTTTCTGTTTCAGACTCATTCCTTTATAATAGTAAGCAGCACCTTTCAGTCCGCTCGATTTCATATTAATAACCTGATCAGTAGCAGAAATTGCTTTATCATATTCACCTGTTTCATAATATGTGCTTGCAAGCTGAATATATGCGGCATCAAGAGGATTATACTTTAAAGCTTCGTTCAAATTATCAATTGCTTTATTGTAATTACCGTCTTTCTTTGCCTGTTCGCTTAATTTAACATAAGCTCTGGCAATATATTCTCTTGCCTGATCTTTATGCTGTTTCTGTTTTGAGAGTTCTTCAAATTTCTTAAAGCTCTCAACAGATTCTGCATATTTTCCATCCTGGAAATAAGTTCCGCCAAGACCATTATAAGCAATATCGAAATTCGGATTGTTCTGAATACATGTACGGAAAGCATCTTCAGCAGCAGTTAGTTTATTCAGTTTCTTTTGAGTAACTCCAAGCTGGTAATAGATTCTATAATCTTTGGAAGTTTTAAGTGCTTCGTTATATTGCTGAACAGCACCATCAAGATTGCCAGCTTTAAATAATTTATTTCCCTCATTATATGCCTTTGCAGCATCAGGGGGCATATCCTGAGCTATTGCTATCGATGTAAAGAGAAAAAGGGATAAGAAGATTGATGTCCATTTCTTTTTCATATTATTACCTATTGTTATTAATTGAATAAAACCGGGTGCGGAAGGCGGGACTTGAACCCGCACGCCCTAACGGGCACTACCCCCTCAAAGTAGCGTGTATGCCAATTTCACCACTTCCGCTAAAAATGTGTTGCAAAATATAGGTCGGTTGGAAAAAATGCAATAGAATATTTTATGAAGAGGAATTTTTACATCATTGTTAATTTCAATCTTCGGGTCTTTTTCTACCCATTAAAGATTGTGCAATCTCCCTTCTGAACTTGTGTTCGAAAACCGTTAACATTGCAATCTTCTGCGGAGAGAATAAATCATTTAATGATTTGAAGAATGTCTGCTTTGCCATCCACATTTGTCTATCAATATCTAAAATTTTATTTACCTGTTCCGAGTAATAATTATCCTTTGCGCCCTTTTCTTTAACACTCTTCTCCAATTCTTTAATTAAATTATCCCGGCTTTCCATTAGATCCCGCATTTGTTTCTGATGTTCTTTTCTTCTGGTGAAAAATTTTATTGCAGTCTCTTCATTAAGATCCAAAACTTCTATGAGCCTGGCTTTTTCCAGCTGTTCAATTTTTTCGAATGGGCGCTGTCGTTTTTTATCTTCTTCTTTAACCTGTCCAATTACAACGGAGGTTAATAAAATAACAAATAGTAATAAAAAATATTTTTTCATTTTGACACCTTCTCAAATGTAATAGCACTTAAATTGTTATACAGCTTTTCTAATTCAGTTCCGGAAATATTTTCAACCTGTGAATAATCAATTTTGGAGAAATCAACATATTGCGAAATACTATTCAATGATAAATTAACATTTTCAGGAATAAAAATTTCAAATTCACCATTTCTCTGAGACATATTTAGAACCGATTCGAATGAATAATCCTTAATTAAATTATCAGCTAATTCATCATCATCAATATTATTTACTACTTCGCTTGCCAGCGATTTTGGCAAATCAATTTCTCCATTCCTGTCAAGAATTGACATGATAATAACTAGCAAAACAGTAATAACTGTTGGCAATATCAAAGCATATTCTCTTATCAATTTTACTTTTTTACGTTTTATTAATTTATTATGTACTCTTGGTAAAAGGTTATTAAAATATGCTTCATTCAACTCGATTTCTCTTACCGAAGAGAACTCACCGGCTTTTTCTTTTATTTGATTATATCTCTCCTTAAATGAAGAATCACCTGCTAACTTATTTTCAAAGTCTGTTATCTCTTCATTATTCATAAGACCGGAAAGATATTTCAGAATATCTTCATCAATCTTTTTCATCAACCATCTCCATTACTTTTTTTAATGCATGAAAGTAATTTGCTTTCAATCCCCCGACACTTTTACCAGTTATTTCCGAAATCTCTTCATAAGAAAGCTGGTCAAAATTACGCAGAACAAAAATCTGCCGTTGCTTTGGCGGTAATTTTTCAAGTGCTTTATTCACTTTGTCAATTTTTTCCCTGTTAACAATATCATTTATAATATCGTGATGACTAACAAATTCCTTGTTCTCATCGTTTTCAAAACTAACAAGTCTCTTAATTTTTTTTCTTCTAATCTGATTAAGACTTCTTGTAGTAACTATTTTATAAATCCATGTATATAAGGAGGATTTATAGCTAAACGTTTTTAATTTTTTATAAAGAACAATCAGGACTTCCTGAGTTACTTCATCGGCATCCAGATGATCACCAAGCATCTGTCTTGCATGCCAGTAAATTCTCTTCTGATATTTTCTCACCAACAAATTAAATGCGGTTTCATCACCTGAAACAAACTTTTCGACCAGTTCAAAATCGTTATCTTTTTCCATCATATTAAATTTATTCAAAAAATAGACACACAGCTTGTTGGGATGGTTTAATCAATTAATTATTCTTTTCAATTGCAGGTACTACATAAATTAAACCAGTGATAACTATCGCATGTCAAAATAACAAAAAGAAAAAACATTATTAAATAAACAGGAGCAGTCATGAAAAAATCAGTATTTATATTTGTTTTATTCGCATTAAGTGTATCTTTAATAGCTCAACCGGCTGGCCGTATAAAAAGAATGGGCGATTTTTCCAGTCGTCCGATTATTGCCAAGCTTAATTTAACACCCGAACAGGAGAAGCAATTTAATGATATTACTCTGGAACATCAGAAAAGAGCAATTGACTTAAAAGCACAGATAGAAAAAAACCGTCTTGAGATTAAGAAGATGGTTAGCGATAACAAAATTGATGAGAAAAAACTTGTTGATTTAACCGACGCCAACAGCAAATTGCAAGCAGATATGAAATCATCTGCAGTTAAACGATGGATTTCTATCAACAAGATTCTTAATGAGGAACAAAAAGCAACCTGGAGCAAACACCTTGGAATGATGGATCAACCGGGTAAAATGAAAGGTATGATTAAAGAACGGATCAAAGAAAGAGTTAAGAATAGAATGAGATAAAACTTATAACCCCGGTTAAGCCGGGGTTTTTAATTTTAAACATTTTTATGATTAGTCACTTCTTAAAGATCACCTTGAATTGGTCTTAATAAAATTTCTTCGGTTACTACATTAGATTTCTGTGAATAGACCTGGTAAACAACTTTAGCAATCTCTTCGGGTGTCATCATTCTATGGGAATATTTTTCCAGAACATTGTTCGGCCATATTGAAGTTTTTGTTGCACCCGGATAAACATTGAGAACCCTTATATTCTTACTCCTTACTTCCTCTCTAAGAACTTTGGAGTAAGCCATCAATCCGTTTTTAGACGCAGAGTAAGCACTGCTGTTAGTAAATAGTTTTTGAGTAACAACTGATAAAATGTTAATTATAGTTCCATTGTTTCTACCAATCATTTCCGGTAAAACAGTTTTGATACAATAAATTGCACCTAACAGGTTTACATCAATAATATTTTTTATTTCTTCAACTGAATCTTCGTAGGAGGGTTTAAAAGAACTTAGACCGGCATTATTAATTAAACATGTTATAGAGAATGATTTTGAAACTTCGGAATAAAACGATTGGATAGAATTATAATCTCTTATATCGAGCTCGTATGGAATTATATTTTTCGATTTACTTCCAAGTTCACTTGTAAAATTCTGAATAAGAGATTTATTACGGGAAGTTGCGATAACCGTTTCGTCATTTTTAGCGAATTCAATTGCCAATGCCCGGCCAATACCGGAACTTGTTCCCGTAATCCAGACAGCTTTCTTATCTTCCATTAAATTCTTTTTTGAGCTATAAGGTTTAAGAATTCGGATCTGGTTCTTGCATCGGATTTAAAGATTCCATGCATTGCACTAGTTGTAGTAATTGAATTTTGTTTCTGAACTCCGCGCATCATCATACACATATGATAACCTTCAGCAACTACACCAACTCCGATAGGACACAGAAATTTTTCAATTGTATCAGCAATCTGCTGGGTCATACGTTCCTGAACCTGTAATCTTCTTGCGAATACATCAACTATCCTTGGAATTTTACTAAGTCCAACAATCTTTCCGCCCGGTATATAAGCGATATGAACTTTACCAAAGAACGGCAGCAAGTGATGCTCGCACATGCTATAGAAATCGATATCTTTTACAATAACCATCTCATCATATTTCTCATTGAATATTGCTCCGTTGAGTACGTCTTCAATTCTTTTGTTATAACCTTGCATTAAAAATTCGTATGCTTTAGCTACTCTATGAGGAGTTTTTAATAAGCCATCCCGATTAACATCCTCTCCAATTTCCTCAAGTATTGTTTTAACATTTTTTTCAATCACTTCCTGTTTCAATTTTATTCCTTCCCTCTATATTCTACATAATTATTTTCAGTTTCATAAATTTTTACAGAATACAATTCCCCGGATGGAATTTTATTCACAAGCTGATTCCAGATACCAATAGCAATATTTTCTGCTGTGGGATTTAATCCATTCATAAAATCGACATCAACATTAAGGTTCTTATGGTCAACTTTATCAATCACATTTTCCCGGATTATCTGCTTAAGAATTTTCAGATCTATTACATATCCGGTTGACGGATCAATCTTACCACTTACAATTACTTCAAGCACGTAATTATGCCCATGACCATTCGGATTACTGCACTTCCCAAAAATTTTCAAATTCTCTTCATCGCTATATTTTTCATTATATAAACGATGAGATGCGCTGAATACTTCTCTTCTTGTTAGATATAACATTTAGATAACTCTAATTTTCCTTAAATGCTTTTATAACTTCCTCAATATGACCGCTAACTTTAACTTTTGGAAATATTTTAATAATCTTTCCGTCTTCATTAATCAAGAAAGTAGTTCTTTCAACACCCATATATTTTTTGCCATACATTCTTTTTTCTTTCCAAACATTATACTTTTTAAGAACTTCTTTTTTCTCATCACTTAGAAGAATAAACGGAAGGTTAAATTTCTGAATAAACTTTTTATGGGATTCTATTGAATCCGGACTGATACCAATTACAGTAATTTGTTTCTTCTTGA
>JAGXSM010000191.1 GCA_018333725.1 Melioribacter sp.
TTGATTCACCGGTTAATACCGATTGGCTTACAAAAAAATCTTTTGTGCTAATTAGTCTTAAATCGGCTGGAACAATCGAACCGGCTTGGAGCAGTACAATATCACCCGGGACAATCTCTGAAATCGGAATTTCAACTTCTTTGCCATTTCTTAATAAAACTACGTGAGTTTGTACTCTCTTTCCAAGAGCTTCAACTGCTTTGTTAGACCTTCTATCAAGAACATATGATAATCCAACACTTAAAAGAATCATACAACTTACAATGAAAGTTGATTTAATCTCCCCAATGAATCCTGAAACAACAGCAATGATAAGAAGTTGAACTACAAGCGGACTTTTGATTCGATTAAAAATATCGCCAACAAAGCCAATTGTTTTTGCATGCGCAAGCTCATTTCTTCCATATTCATCAAGTCTTTTTTCAGCTTCTTCCGTCGTGAGTCCTTGAGGTTTTGTGTCCAGTTTTCTAAATGTTTCCTGAACTTCAGTGGTACAAATATCAATCAGTAATTTTTCTTGTTCGGAAATTTTATGAGGAGCTTTTGCTTCTTTTGTAAAAGTTGAAGAAGGAACTTTAGAAAAAATTGATTTTGTCACTCTTGTTCTCCCCGATTATATTTAGCAAAAAATGGATGAAATAGGCTAGCGGAAAAAACGCAATTCTTTTTCGTATTATAAGAATGATCAAAAAGGTATTTCTGTTTCATTGCCACCTCGCAAAGAAAGAATCTCTTGGAGATAAGCCAATGAAAATTAGTAGGTCATTTCCAAGGGAAGGTGTTTAAGAATATGTTTATTTTTCTATCCTTAGCGCCAGGTTCGTCTGAATCGGGCATCTTTTTTCCTAAATTATTTTTAATGACTCTTGCAAAAATAAATTATTTTTTTCTAATAGCCATAAGATTTTTATTAGAGCAATTTGCTAAATATGGTTTATCTATCTGTAAGTTTTTTTGGTACTAAAAAATTTCCTGTTTTTGTTCAGAATAATGGCGATGGAGTTCGCCATAACCATTCCTTAAAAGTTGGAATTAATAACTCCTACCAAAAGCTATTCATTCTGTTATGTGGTTTACGATAAATAATTCTGTTTTGGCCCTCATTTCATTAGAGAAAAAAGAATATAATGATGGTTATGATCAAGAAAATATTAAATAGTTTTTATGAAGATTTAAAATCTATTTATAAGTCATTTGAGGAAACGATAAAGAAAAATATTCTCTCTACCTTTTTATTTCTCCTCATTTACATCACATTGTTTTTTATTGACCCCTTGATAAGAGAATGGTTTTCTAAAATTCACAATTATGTAACTGACTTTATTTTTAATATGGGCCATTTTTATGGCAAGTTTTACCTAACATTTTATGCAATCCTATTTTACTTTATTTTAGGTGTAATTTTGCAAAAAGACTATTTTAAAAAAATCGGTGTGCTTCTTTTAAAATCTTTCCTTATTTCAGGTTTTTTAATAACAATTTTAAAATCAATTTTAGGGCGTTCACGGCCTTATACAGGCAATGGTCACCTCACATTTAATTTAATTACATTCGGTCCAAACGAAAAACTTTCTCTTCCTTCTGGCAACGTTGGGATTGCATTCGTATTTTCTACTATAACTGCTTACCTTGTTGATAACAAAATATGGAAGTGTTTTTGGTACTTAATGGCAGTAATTACTTCTTTTAGCAGAATTTATAATGACCAGCATTGGTTTACAGATGTAATTATGGCAGCCGCAATTTCGGTTAGCATTACAAAACATAATATTAAGAGAAGCAAAAAGGAAAATAGGCTAGAAGGAATTTAAAAATGTCCGTACTAAAATTAACTGCAAAACTTATACAGGAAGCCGAGATCAAATTAAAAAGTGATGGTTTGAATATTGCTGTTCTTCAAGAAACAATTCTACAGAAAGAATTAAAATTGCTCTCTAAAATAGAAAAGAAGAAAATAGTTATTAAAAAGAAAAAATTTTTTAATTTCTCCAGAGCCGAGAATTTTAAAGGATACAAAAAGGAAATTATTTCTGATCTTGCAGCAAAAGGAATCTGCCCGGGATGTCTGCATCAAAAAGGAAGCGAATCTTTCTATATACATGAAATTATAAGATTTTATAAGGATGAGGAATTTCAAAAAAAATATGAAGATGAAAAAATTATGCTTTGCAGAAATCATTTTCTTTTACTATTAAACGAAGCAGACGGTGTAGAGATTTTCGATTATTTCATAAACTTACAATTGCATAAGATTACTATTCTGCAAAAACAGTTAGCCGGATTTGTTGCTAAACATGATTACCGTCTTAGAAAAGAAATGACCGGCATAGAAGAAAAATCTTGGGCGAATGTTTTTGAATACTTCGGCTCTAAGAAATATATTACTTCCAGTAAATAACCTGCTAATATCAAATAGATTAAAAATCAATATTCCCCTATTATCAGAAAAACATTATCTTTGTGTAGAATTTGCACTCAAAAAATTGATTTATGAATGCCCCGGTAGCTCAGTGGATAGAGCAGCGGTTTCCTAAACCGTTGGACGGAGGTTCAACTCCTCTCCGGGGTACAAACTTCTAAAAAAAGGAGAAATATGAAAAAAGCAATGTCGGCTTTTGTTTTCGCTCTTGTAGATATTGTCTGTTTTCTTCAAGGCGGTGTAATTTTAGCATATTCACTATTTCATATTAGTTACAAAGTTGAAATTGTTCGCGGTGAAGGGTTCAATACTGTTGAAATGCAAAATGTACCGGTTGCCATCGGAGGTTATTATTACTACTCAGAACCTTACATTAAAGTGGCTTTAATAGGAATTGCTTTAATAATTACTGGTTTTTTAATGAGAAGTTGGCGAAAAAATTATTAATTTTACACGTAGTATTTAATCCTTCAAGGAAAAATAGTTTTTCATTGTGACTCAGATAACTATTTACCATCGACTAAAAATTTATTTTTACATAAATATTTTCCAAAAAAATACGAAGGGCGTTCTATGAATAAACTTTCACTTGTTTTATTTGTAGTATTTTTAACTTTCTTAAGCACAAATTCTTTTGCACAATTTAAGGAGTTTGGTTTAAAGGGTGGAATTCAGGTAAATGGCGCATTATCGGCAACAGAATTTGAAGATGATAATGGAATTGCACTTTCATCATATCTATTCAGAGCATTTTTAAGGTTCGAGTTATCAAAATATTTTAATGCAGAACTTGGCGCTGGATATGGTAATTTAAGTGGTGACGATTTTAACTACACAACAATGAAAAAAGGAACCGGTGAATACAGCACTTCAATTATCCCGATTGATGCACGGTTACTATACACACCATTCGATCTCGAAAGTTGGAATCCATACTTTTATGCCGGTATCGGTTTAATGAATTATAATGTTGGAACTAAACCTGGTGTTGTTTCTCCAAAACCTGTTGAAGCTGATGGTTGGACAGCCGTTATTCCAATCGGCTTGGGAACTGAAATTAAATTGAGTGATGAAGTATTGTTAGATCTGAGTGTTGGACTCAACTATTCTATGACTGAAAACATTAACTTCTATAAGATTGTTGAATTCAATGATGGTTATTTTAATATTGGCGCCGGTATTACATTTACCGGTGAAAGCATGAACTCCGATAAGGATAAAGACGGTTTAACAAAACGCGAAGAATTAGAACTCGGTACTGATCCCAATAATCCCGATACAGATGGTGATGGATTAAATGACGGTGCTGAAGTTAAACAATACAATACCGATCCAAAAAATCCTGATAGCGATGGCGACGGTTTGAAGGATGGTGAAGAAGTATTTACTTACAAAACCAATCCTGCTAAAGCAGATACGGACGGCGATGGATTAAATGATGGTGATGAAATTCTTAAATTCAAAACCGATCCATTGAAAGTTGATACTGATGGCGATGGCTTGAAAGATGGCGAAGAAGTTCTAAAATATAAAACCGATCCATTGAAAGCCGATACTGATGGTGATGGATTAAATGACGGTGAAGAAGTAATGAAACATAAAACCGATCCATTAAAAGTTGATACCGATGGCGGTTCTGTTGGTGATGGAGTAGAAGTTAAACGAGGAACTAACCCGTTAGATCCAAGTGATGATGTTCCTGTTGTTGTTGTTGATAAAGAACAATCTTTCGATATGGTCTGGTTTGCATTAAACAGCTATAAACTTTCTAAGACAGCTAAAACAACTCTCGATAATGTGTATGGTGTATTTGCTAAACTTGAAGATGCTAAGCTTTATTTAAGTGGTCATGCTTGCGCATTAGGCCCGGATGATTACAATATGAAACTTTCTACAAGAAGAGTTAATGCTGTTAAAGATTACCTTGTAAAGAAAGGTATTAATGCCGCTGTAATTACAACCGAATCATTTGGAGAAACCAAACCGGCATTCCCGAATGACAATGAGAAAAACAGAAGCAAGAACAGACGCGTAGAGATAAAAGCTACATACAAAGAAAAGAAGTAAGATAAATTAAGATAGGAAATAAAAAAGGCTTGCGATTGCAAGCCTTTTTTATTTATCGACTTATTTTTTAACTGCGGTCCAGTTACCGCCCATACCAGTTTCGGACCAAGTGCCGGATCCGTTCTCATAATTAACCTTGCCATTAAATTGTGCAACCTTCATACTCATAATCTCAACATCACATACAAATGTTCCGTCTGCTAAAATTTTCCCGTTAAATCTTGCATCATAATTTTGACCCTGTGTTGCAATACTTTTTAGAAAACTAAAAGTATTATCCTCACTAACATTAAATTCAATAGTATCGTTATAATCACCTTTAACAGTAAGAACCCATGTTCCCTGGAAGGTATCTTTTTGAAAGAGAGAACATGCAGAAATTAGAAATAAAATAGTAATGAAAGAAATAATTCTGGAATTCATTTATCACCTCAGATGTTTTGTGGATCCAAACCGGATTGTTTAAATAGTTCTTTATACTTCGATTTTACTAAATCTTTCAACTCTTCAAGCGAATTAATAAAGTCCGAAAGCGCAACATCACCTCCAAACTTAAAATAATATTCAACCAAAATTTCCAAATACAGATGGGTTATTTTAGAAATCGAATCAAATGAAGCTGAAGTATCTTTTCCTAATTTACCCAGAAATTCCTCTTCTTCAGGACGAATAAGATCTTCCTCTTCAAGAACAGAAAAAATATCGAACTCACCTTCTATTTCGCTCCGCTTAGCCCATATTCTTGCAAGCTGGAGGAGAACACTTACAATTTCTTTAAGTTTTTGATCCCTTACAATTTTTAATTCCTCAATTGTCCTATCCTTAATTGTCTCTTCAATGGAATCGATATTCAGTTTTTCCAGAATTGAAGAGAGCTGAAAAGCTTTCTCTTTTCCTTTAACCATTTCCTTGAATTTGTGATGAATTTTTTCGTCGAAAGCAATTTCTGAATCACTCCTTATATTAAATGTATAGAGCAGTTCTAATATTTCATCTTTTCTATCAGGGAATTTCCGGTCTAAAAATTCCTCTGTATATTCTAACGATTCACTTCCCATAGATGGATGATCAATTAAACTAACCAGATATGATTTTATTTTCAGCAAAATAAGGAAGAGATCGAATTGCTTATTACTCATATACAACCTTACATTTTATAATAAAGTACCACTAAGAAAAAACATTGCAACTGAAAAGTAAATAACAATTCCTGTAACATCAACCAGAGTTGCAACAAAAGGAGCCGATGAAGTAGCCGGATCGAATCCCAATCTTTTTAATATAAACGGAAGCATTGAACCCATTAAACAACCCCACATTACTACACCTACAAGTGAGGTTGACACGGCTAATGCTACTAAAAACCAGTGTTCTCCGTATAAATGAGCCGACTCCTGCCAAATCAAAATTCTTAAAAATCCGATACATGCTAATATCAATCCCAGGGTAAATCCGGTTAGAATTTCTCTTCTAAAAACAAAGAACCAGTTTTTTAAACTTAACTCGCCAAGAGCAAGTGAACGGATGATTAGTGTGGAAGCTTGAGAACCCGAATTTCCACCGCTCGAAATTATCAACGGAATAAACAATGCAAGAACAACGGCTTTGCTAATTTCATGTTCAAAGAAACCCATTGCTGTAGCAGTAAACATTTCTCCAACAAACAAAACACTCAACCATCCAGCCCGTTTTTTAATCATACCCAGAATTGAAGTTGAAGGATACGGTTCATCAAGGGTTTCCATACCGGCAATTTTATGAATATCTTCTGTAGTTTCTTCTTCTGCAATATCCATAACATCATCAAATGTAACTATACCTACTAAAATTCCGGCAGCATCAATAACAGGCAAAGCAGTTCTATCATATTTCTTAAATAATTCGACAGCATGTTCCTGATCATCAATAACACTTAAGGTAACAAAATTGAAATCCATCAAATCAGTTACAAGTGTATCTAAAGGTGCTAATAAAAATTCTCTTATCTTAATATCATCAAGAAATCTTCCATTCTTATCAATTACATAAACAACGTTTAAGGTTTCCTTTTCCCTTCCGTTCTCTCTTATATAATTGAGTGTCTGCTT
>JAGXSM010000192.1 GCA_018333725.1 Melioribacter sp.
TTTCACTTTGCTCAACCATTTTGATGAGCTTTTTAAGTAGGTTTATATCCATTCTCTTCTACTATTAGTTTTTAACTCGTTCAACATAGACACCCGTTCTGGTATCTACTTTTAATAAATCACCCTCGTTAACAAAAAGAGGAACGCTAATCTGAGCACCGGTTTCAAGTTTTGCGGGCTTAAGAACATTTGTTGCTGTATCGCCTTTATATCCGGGTTCAGTTTCTACAACTTTCAGATTAACAAACATTGGTATTTCTGATGAAATTATATTTTCCTGATCATCATAGATAATTTGAATTTCATCACCTTCTTTAAGAAATACCTGTCCATCACCTAAAATTTCTCCAGGAACATTTATCTGGTCGAAAGTTTCGTTATCCATTAAAATATAAAATTCACCTTCTTTATAAAGATACTGATATTTTCTTCTTTCAATCTGAATAACATCAATCGATTCTCCGGAACGGAAAGTATTATCAAGAACTTTTCCGGTTTTCATATTTTTTAATGTGGTTCTAACGAACGCACCGCCTTTACCGGGTTTAACATGCTGAAATTCAACAACAAGGAAAGGTTCGCCTTTGAATCTTAGGATTAGCCCATTTCTTAATTCTGATGTATCGGCCATTTAATCAATTCCCAAATCTCTTTTAGAATAAGTAAAAAATCGATTAATATAATTCGATTTTGATAAACAATTATCCTTCTAACTGGTGAAGATAGCGATCAATTTCCTGAACAACAACAGAAAATTTGTATTCGATTTTGATCTCCTTAAAAAGAGACTTTGCTTCATCATTTTTACCAAGCTTCATTAAATTGAGAGCAGTCTTAAAGAGATATTCAGGATTGGAGGGATTTATTTTAGAAATTTTTGCAGCTTTTTTATAAAGTTCAGAAGCTTTTTTGTTATCGTTTTTTGATTCATAATAAGAAGCTTGTCCGGCAAGTGCTGTTGCTTCAAAAAATGGATTAGAACCTCCGTAACTATCGTACATCTTAAAAGCTTCTTCCCATTTGTCTAAGAATGAATAAGAGTTTGCAAGATAAATTTTAGCAGTCTGACCGCTTTCTGTGCTTCCATATTCATCAACAATATTTTTTAAACCGGTAATGTTAGATGATGGTTGTCCATCAATAGCTTCCTGATAAAGTCCGGATTCATACAAAGGAACAACCTTAGCTAAAAGATTTGCCGCAGTAAGATTATCACTCGATTTTTTATTAGAAATTAGTATCACAGCTACAACAATCAATGCAACCACACCAAAACCAATTAATATTTTAGCCTGGTTTTCCATAAAATAATTATAAGCACCATAATAGGAAGTAACCAGTTTATCTTGCTTCATTTCTTTTTTAGATATTCTTTTTTTACCGCTTAACACATTTACCTCTTTTTAATTGTCTCCAAAAATTATGGGCGAAATTTAGTAAATATTATAGTCCAATTCTAATATGATTTGAAAAAATCCATGCATTTTCATTCAGGTAAACTTCAACTCTATATGCTCCTTTTTCATTTATTATAAATTCGGAATCAAATCCGTCAATAATTCCGATTACCTCACCATTTTTCAAGAGCTTGATTGTTCCGCTAATATTTGGCAAAGAAACACGTAATTTAACTTTATCTAAAAGAGGAATTAGATCGCCCATTTGATAAATCTTCTGTCCATCTTCAGCAAAAAATTTAAATCCGGTTGCATCACCATGATAATAGTTTGATATGAAGCATCTTCCATTCTTCAACGAACTGTATAATTCATTCTTAGCTTTTAATACATTTTCTTTTTTATCAGAAGGAAGAAATTTATTATCAACAAGAATATGAGTTCTAATTGATTTGAAAAGAACTTTATAAGGAAAGACTTCTACCTCAAAGAATCCCAATAAATTTACTTTATGTGCGTGGGCATCAACGCCTCCAATACCCACAACTCTTCTTTTTAAGTTTAGCTCATCCCACTTATCTAAAGTTTCTTTTGGGGGCATTGAAATTGATTTTAACGGATGAATAAAATAATTATACTTATTCTGATCGGTTAATCCTTCCATCCATTCGGACATATGATTCCAAATTTCAAGTCCCGTGAAATCCTCTGTATCCCATTCAATCCAGGGATAAGGAGGATGTTCAGACATTGAATTTCTTTTTTCATGAGGATGAGCAATAAAACCCAATCCCCCGCTCTCTTTAACCAACCTTGTATATTCTTTTGCAGGTAATCTGGTTGAATAAGCTTCGTTAACTCCGAGAGCTAATAAATGATTTTTATTTTCTTTGTCATTAATCTCGCAACCTACCAAAAGAAGAGTATTACCGTGCCATCCTTCGTATCCATCGTGCAATGCTCTAAGAGTATTATGATCTGTAAGGATTATATAATCGAGTCCGGCTTCGTTAGCAAAGCCGGTAATCTCTTTAATTTCACCGGAGCCATCAGAGAATACCGAATGAATATGTATTGCACCAACCAATTCAAACATATTACACCAGCTTTTGTAGGAAGGATAATATTTCGAGATTTACTGAATAGTATTTCAGTTATTTACCTCGAGTGACGTTGTATATTGAGTTGTCTGTTCTTTTATCATATCAGACAGTTTTGTCATAAGAATATCAATACGTTCATCCTGGTTTTCGTCAAAATTTTCAAAAGCTTCTTCATTCTTAAATAAATAGATTTCTTCAAAGTTATTAGGTTTGTTTTTTTGCTCAAAAACAGAATAGCTTTCAAGTCCTTCTGTTTTTATTATGTTCTTCAACTCTCTAACAACATCAAGATATTCCTGTCTTCTCTCTGGAAAGACCTGGTAACGAATTGAAAAAATTACTCTACTCATTTATCTCCTCAATTAAATTGTAATATCGCCATTAAAGATAATTTTTACCGGACCAGTTAAGGATAGATCCATTATCTGATTGTTATCAAATTTAAAATCTACTACTAAAAGATCACCGCTCTTAGGAATTAATTTAACCGGCGGTTGAATTTTATCATTTATATATGAAATAATTGCAGCAGCAACCGAACCTGTTCCGCATGCAAGAGTTTCATTTTCAACTCCACGTTCGTAACTCCGGATTTTTATTACATCATCAGAAATTTCGATGAAGTTAACATTTGTACCGGAGGGTAAAAAATCCTTTGAATACCTAATTTCCTTTCCAAGTTCAAATACCGGGAAATCATCCATAGAAAAAGTATTTGAACAGGGATTTTTAGGATCTCTTAAAACATCGGCAATTTTTATAACTATATGCGGAGAACCGGTATTGATAAAAGATGCTGTTATAAGCTGATCCGCCGCCTTAATCTTAAACCTGGTTTTTAACCCTTCGGGACTATTAAGGTAAAACCTGACAATTTCCTCATCAATTATCTCACCTGAATACTCAATACCATTTGACTTAAAACGAGCTAAATTACTGCCGATCCTATTGGTTTTTTTAGCATAAAGTAAAGAACAGCGTGCACCGTTTGCACATAAACTACCGGTTGACCCATCGGCATTGTAATAAGTCATCTCGAAGTCGTAGTCGTTTGAATCATCAATTAGAATAACGCCATCGGCACCAATACCGAATCTTCTATGACAAATATTGGTAATAATTTGCGGGTTTAAGTTTAATTCCGGGTTCGATTTTTTATCAAAAATGATAAAATCGTTCCCTGCACCGCTCATTTTTGTAAAGAAAAACTGGCTCATTTCGACTTCAAATTTAACTTAATATGAGCCGTAATGCAACGAAAATTATAGGTTGGCACGAATTTTACCGTAAAAAGCCAAAAAATAGTATAACTATTGGTGGAGGTGCGGGGAGTCGAACCCCGGTCCGAAATTACCTTTCGATGAACTTCTACACACATAGTTTGTCTTTTAATTTCATTCTGGTAGCATCGGCAAACAGATTATACCGGAACTATTCCGGAGAAAAATTCGCCTCATCTATCCGGACATTCGATTCGGCTATCACACTGTGCGACGTTCTTTCAACCCCCAGCGTGAGTAGAATTGAAGAACGGCTGCGTTTATTTACGCAGCTAAAGCGTAATTATATTCGCCATTTACTTTTTTTACCGTCGTTTTACGTGTCTACGGAGAACACGGTGTGCAATTCAAAGAACGTATAATCCCGTCGAAACCAATGTCACCCCCGTTACAAATTTAGAATTGAGAATGGAAAATTGAGAATTATTTTTTCCATTCAATGTCAGGGTGATTCGATGAGAAATTTTCAAAACGCGCAAGAACAAACAACAAATCCGATAATCGATTCAAGTAAATTTTTATTTCTTCAGTTATAGATTCAACTTTAGCAAGTGAAGTCACTTCCCTTTCGGCTCTTCTGCAGACGGTTCTTGCAAGATGAAGTAACCCGGCTCCTTTTGTTCCTCCCGGAATAATAAAATTTTTAAGAGGAGGAAGCTTTGAATCATAATTGTCAATTAACTTTTCCAACCTTTCAACAAACAGACTATTAACACGTGGTATTGTAAATGCTTTGTTCTCTTTTTCCAACGGACTTGCTAAATCCGAACCAAGCGTAAATAAATCGTTCTGTATACTATTGATAGCTTCCAGCAGTTCCTTATCGGTAATTTCATTTACAGCAACTCCAAGAACGGAATTTAATTCATCAACCGTTCCATAAGCCGATATTCTAAGATCATCTTTCCAGACTCTCTGTCCGCCAAATAATGATGTTTCCCCTTTATCGCCAGTTTTAGTATAAATTTTCATTTTGAGAATGGTAATCCGGTAACTGTTAAATCAATTTTTTTAGATTCAGCTTCAACAAATAATTTGGTATCCGGCAATATTTTTTTCTTCCTTATAAATCCAATTCCAATTGTTTTATCAAGAAGAAAAGATTGAGCGATACTTGTAACTTCACCAATTTCCTCATTCTGATTAGTTTTAACGGTAAGCGGCAAATCCACATTAACATTTTCATTAAAAATATAACCAATCATATTAAATTGAACCTTATCATAAGTATCGAGGCGTGCAATTACCTCCTGCCCTATATAACATCCTTTTGTAAATGATACTTCATTCAGAAGATCATTTTCGTGCGGATTGATTTCATCATTAATTTCAGAAGGATAGGATGGAATTCCGGATTCAATTCTAAAAATATTGAATGCTTCCGAACCGACAAAATTTACATCGAAGACACTTTTATTTTCCAGTATGTATTCAACAAATCCAATTACCTGTTCCGGTTTAAGTAAAATTCTATAATACTTTAATCCATTTTTCTCGTGTAGAGAGAAGAGTGAAAAATGAAATCCGTCAACATTAGGATTTATTACATTATCACCGTTCAAAGATTTAATTTCCTCACCTAAAATTAATGTGAGAAAAGACCCGGCTTGAGAACCGAATAAATCCAGAACAATATAATTGTTAGATAGGTCGTCTGTTTGGATCTCTTCCATTATTATGAATTTTTTTATCCAGTTGAACAACCTGTTGTTATTACTATTTCCGATAAGTAAAAAATGGTCTTCAAAGTTTAACAAAGTTGTTCTATCAATAAACCGACCTTTCTCGTTAAGGAAAAGAGTAGGAATTCTAAAAAACGGTTTTAGATCTTTAACAGAATTTGTAGAGACCCGGTGCAGAAAGTCGAGTGTATCTTTACCGGTTAACTTTATAATAGTTTTATTAAAGGATACAATAATTCCAACGCCGTGTTTGAGAGATTTATATTCATCTTCAATACCGGTATAAAATTTAATTTCGGAACCAGAAAAATTTGATCCGGGAAATTTTTTAATTAATTGATCTATCATTGATCCTGTAATATGATTTTCTACAAACATAATTTAGTATTTTCTAAACCATCGTGGATTTTTATCAGTTATATATAGCTGTCTTCTTTCACTCCAATAAAACGGAATTGAATCCCGAACTCTAATTCTTAATGAATCTTCTATAAACCGGAATTCATAATAATCGGGGAACTTATCATTATTAACCGTAGCTAAAGTTCTTTTATGAACAATGCCCACATATGTTTCTAACAGATGCGGGGGTTTACGCCATCCATCTACTAAAAAGAAATTATAATTTCTGTGACCCGAAATAATTCCATCTTCATAATTCATCTCTACATACTTAATATTTTTGGGCGACCAGGTTTTAATAGTCATTCTATTAAATCCGCCGTGGATCGGGACTTCGGATTCCCAGATTCTTTCGAATTGACTTTCCTTACATTCAAATAACGTTAAAAAGAAAAATGCAGTTCCAAGTTTTGTGCTGTCCAGATTTATAAAGCTCGATTCATAACCGGTAACATTCTTAGCTTCAATATTTCTTTCCCCGGGTTTAGACTTTGCAATAACAGCCAGAATAAAATTACTATTACCATCTCTAAAATAAATAACAGCCTGTTTAGGAATGTTAAACGTGTAAGTCTTATCGAATCTAACCAGATAAGTACCCGGCTCATAATTAGCCAGCACATATTCCTGAAGAGAAATTGTATCGCAAGGGAATCTGTTCTTAGTCTGAGATTTTTGAACATCAATATTATACTCTCGGATTGATTCATCCTTGGCTGTTGATGTTGCAGCATCTCCTTCACCGGTATCTTTAGAAGTACAGGATCCGGCAAGAGTAATAATTGCAAACAATACAAACAATTTTACTAATAAGGGTTTCATATCTTTACCCGTTTTATTAAACCTTTGAAAACTCATCCAGAAAATATGCTGAACTAAAAATTCCTTTTTCAAAATTTTCCAGACGGAAATGTTCATTTGGAGAATGAATATTATCAGAATCCAATCCAAGTCCCATAAGCACGGCCGGTGCATTTAATTTTTTCATGAAGTCCACTACAATAGGAATAGAACCGCCTTCTCTTGTATAAACAGTTTTCTTACCAAATGCTTTAGAGGTAGCAACGGCGGCAGCTTTAATTGCATCGCCATTTAATGGAGCTACAACGGGATATCCATAGTGAAGATTTCTAACATCAACTTTTACACTCTTTGGTGCTAAAGCCCTGATATGTTTTTCAAAATCTCTGGCAATCTTTTTAGGATCCTGATTTGGCACCAGCCTCATGCTTATCTTAGCTGTTGCTTTAGATGGCAAAACAGTTTTGGCACCTTTTTCAGTAAAACCGCTAAATATTCCGTTACAATCGAGTGTTGGTCTTACCCATAGTCTCTCTAAAGTTGAAAAACCTTTTTCACCCTGTAATTCTTTTACATCTAATTCTTTTGCAAAATTTTTATCGGAATGTTTCAGCCGTTTAAAATTCTCACGTTCCTTATTAGAGAGCTTCATTACATCTTTATAGAAATTAGGAATAGTAACTTTTCCATTTTTATCCTGAAGTTTAGAAATAATTTTTGCGAGTTCATTAATTGGATTAGCAACAGCACCGCCAAAGCTACCTGAATGTAAATCGCGGTTAGGTCCGATAACTTCAACTTCCATATAAAGTAATCCGCGTAAACCATAAGTAATAGTAGGGACACCAGCTTGATACATGTTGGTATCAGAAATTAAAATCGCATCGCACTTCAACAGTTCTTTTTGTTCTTCCAAAAATCTGGATAGGTTAGCACTACCGATTTCTTCTTCACCTTCAATAACAAATTTAATATTGAGAGGAAGTGTTCCGTTTGTTTTATAAAATGCTTCAACACTTTTAAAATGGACGAATGCCTGACCTTTATCGTCGTTGGCACCGCGAGCCCAAATCTTACCATCTTTAATAACCGGTTCAAACGGTGGATTATTCCAGAGATCAATCGGATCCACGGGCTGAACATCATAATGACCGTAGATTAAAACAGTTGGTTTTCCGGGAGCTCCAAGCCATTCACCATAAACAATCGGATGACCTT
>JAGXSM010000193.1 GCA_018333725.1 Melioribacter sp.
GATCTTTGGAATCATTGCTGCGATAATACTTTTATTCGTCGATAAAAAAGCAAATCAAATTAAGGGATTCAGAATATTCAAAACTGTTTTCTCTGTAATTGTACTCGCAATTTCAATCTGGGCTTTAGTTCCATCGGAAAAACTTTCTCCGGATTGGCAGCAATTCAGTATTGCATCCTACGAACAATCTCTTAAGAATAATGAAAGTATGCTGATTGATTTCTACGCTGACTGGTGCATTCCCTGTAAAGAACTGGACGCTCTCACTTTTTCTGATCCGAGAGTAATAAAGGAATTGGAGGGTTATACTTCATACAAAGTCGATATGACACAGATGAACGATGCGAATGAAGAATTACGTAGGAAATTTAATGTTATTGGAATGCCGACAGTTTTAATCATAAATTCCAAAGGTGAGGAGGTTTATCGGCTTACCGGTTTTGTTAATGCTGATGAGTTTCTAAAATTGTTAACAAGTGTGAAATGATCAAAAGAAATCCTTGAAGATCTATATCAAAATAATTTTTTACATGGTCTTCAAGGTTATTTTTTTATCTCTCTGCCGCCGAGTTGAGTTATAACAGCATTTACAAGAGCATTTTCGTCGGAAGAAGATCCGGATGTTTCTGAATTATTGATTGATTTGCTGCTTTTTTTTGCTGAACCGGATTTTTTCTTCCCGGCATTATTAAACTCAACTTTCTTCCCGAATACTTCTTTTGTTTTCTTATCCAGGTAAGTTTTGTTATCGCTTATAATATCCCAGTCTTCTGTATGTTCAACTTCGATATTGAGTTTATCATTTGCAATATTAACGGGATTAGAATTATTAAGTATAGATCCGAAGAATAGTTTATCGGTCTTAACCTGTTCAACAAAAGTTTCCCATTTGGTAATTATGTCGTTAAACTCCGATGAATCTCTTGCAGTAGGTGCAACAAAATTTTTTACTTCAGGAAGCTTGATTTCATTTTTTTCGACCAACCTTACATTGGACAGCGATTGTTCCTGAGCCGGTTTCTTTGATACTCCGCCGGTTCCAGAAGAATAACTTTTTAGCGGTTCGGATATTTTACCGGTGTTAATTTTATTGAGAATCTCAGAAATTGTTGAAGAGCGTTCCAGACCGATTAAATGGCAAAGAGCAATCTCCATCTTCATTTTCTGATTGGAAGAGTTCTTTAATTCATATTGCGTTTTATTTATAAAATTGAGGATGCGTAATAAGTCGCCTTCAGAAAATTGTTCGGCATAATCAAGATATTTTTCTTTATAGAATTCAGCTTCTTCAATTAAGGTGCTGTCTTTTCGTATTACAACTGTCATTATATTTCTGAAATGTTCATTGAGACCGTTAGCAAAGTCCATAAAGTTCCAGCCGTTTTCATAGACTGTTCTGGTAACATCAAAAGCAGCTTTGAAATTTTTATTAAGTATTGCATCAGAAATTGTAAAATAGATCTCTTCATCAATCAGGTTAAGCATTTTAGAAATTACTTCGCTCTGTACGCTACCGCCGCTGAATGAAATAACCTGGTCGAACAAACTTTGTGCATCTCGGAGAGCACCATCGGCTTTTTTTGCAATTAAGGTTAAAGCCATATCATCAATCTGGATTTTCTCAGCATCGGCAATTTCCTTTAGCAAATTTTTAATTGCCGACATTTCAATCCTTCTGAAATCGAATCTTTGGCATCTGGAAATGATAGTAAGAGGCACCTTATGTACATCTGTCGTAGCGAAAATAAAAATCACGTGTTCGGGTGGTTCTTCAAGAGTTTTTAGCAGAGCATTGAACGACTCGGTTGTTAACATATGGACTTCATCGATAATATAGACCTTAAACTTTCCTTTTGTAGGTGCATACTTAACCGATTCGCGTAACGTACGGATTTCATCAATTCTTCTATTAGAAGCTCCGTCAATTTCTATTATATCGAGGGTCTGAGAACTTTGAAATGATTGGCACATTTCGCATTGATTGCACGGTTCGCCTTTTTGAGGATTGATGCAATTCAATACCTTTGCGAGAATACGTGCTGTAGTTGTTTTACCAACTCCTCTAGGGCCAGCAAATAAAAATGCATGTGCAATTCTATTATTTAATATCGCATTCTTTAGTGTAGTTGTTATATGTTCCTGTCCCACAACTTCAGTAAATGTCTGCGGGCGCCATTTTCTAGCAGTTACTATATAATTCATGAAATTAATTTTTTAATGGAACGCGGATTATTATGATATTTATGATCTCTTATGATTCAATCCGCGTAAATCATAAAAAATCCATTTAATCTGTGTTCTATTTACAAAAGAATTTTTTCAAAAGAAAATTTTTCTGTAAGAAGTAAACAGAGTTTTTGAAGATATTTTTTATCAATGTTATTAAATGCAGAAAAAATGTAACTATCCAGGTCCAGCACTCCGTAAACAATTTCCCCCTTTATAATCGGAACAACAATTTCAGAATTTGATCCGCTATCGCATGCGATGTGTCCGGGAAATTTGTGCACATCTTCAACTATAATAGTTTCTTTTTTCTCAACTGATGTGCCGCATACACCTTTACCGAATTCAATTACCGTACAAGCAACCTTTCCTTGAAATGGACCAAGATACAGTTTGTTCCCATCTGATAGATAGAATCCGACCCAGCTAATTTTCTCGAATGCTTCTTTTAAGGCAGCAGTAACATTTGCAAGGTTGGATATTAACGGTTCATCAGGATTTAGCAATGATTCAACTTGAGGAATCAATTGCTGATATTTTGCTTCATCCGAAAGCGATTTATCTATATCTAAACTTTCTGCCATAATATTTTTAAAGCTCAATAAAAAAGAAACAAGTTACAAATCAAACTGAATTAAGCTTGTATATAAACAACACACAAATTTCGATAACAAATTTTAGAATAATTATTTCTTTTTATTATTTGTCTGTTTCTGGATTTTTGGTTTTTGGTTATTCTTAATACTGGTTGTTCTTTTCTTTGTGTCGAAAACATAAGGCAATGCTTCATTTATATTGCTTACAGGAATTATTTTCAATCCTTGTTTAACTTCACTTTTAATTTCCGATAAATCTTTTTCATTTTCTTTTGGAATTAGAACGGTTTTAATTCCGCTTCTTTGAGCAGCCAAAAGTTTTTCGTTCAATCCGCCAATAGCAATTATTTTACCTCTAAGAGTAATTTCACCGGTCATAGCAACATCATTTCTTGCTGGTTTTCCGCTGAACGCAGAATACATTGCCATAGCCAATGTTATTCCAGCAGAAGGTCCGTCTTTTGGAATAGCGCCTTCGGGTAAGTGAATATGAATTTCCTTTCCCTTTGTAAAATGGGGTTCAAGACCAAAATCTTTTGCATTGGAGCGCAAGTAGCTTAATGCTGCTTGTGCGGATTCCTTCATTACATTACCGAGCTGACCTGTTAATGTAAGTTTTTCTGATCCAGTCATTACAGTAGCATCAACCTGAAGGATATCACCTCCAACACTCGTCCATGCTAATCCGGTAACACTTCCCACCCGAAGTTCTTTTTCAGCTTTTTGTGTTCTGAATTTAGAGACGCCTAAGAATTTTTCAACAACATCTTCATCTAAAAGAAACTTTTTACCGGTTCTTTTCTTTTTACCATTAAATGAATTGGATAAAACAATTTCGCGGGCAGTTTTCCTTAGCACCGAAGCGATTTCACGTTCCAGGTTTCTTACACCGGCTTCCCGAGTGTAACCTGTAATTATTTTTTTTACAGCTTCGTCTTTGAAATCAACTTTATACTTTTCCAGTCCATGTGCGGTAATCTGTTTTGGAATAATGTGTCTTTTAGCAATCTCAATTTTCTCAAACTCAAGGTAACCGGGTAATTCAATTATCTCCATTCTATCCTGAAGCGGTAATGGAATGTTATACCTAACATTTGCAGTTGTAATAAACATAACCTGTGACAGGTCATAATCAACATCAAGATAATGATCGTTAAAAGTATGGTTCTGTTCGGGATCCAGAACTTCGAGCATAGCAGAAGAGGGATCGCCACGGAAATCCATACTCATTTTATCAATCTCATCGAGAAGCATAATCGGGTTGATGGTTTTAGCACGCTTCATGGATTGAATTATCTTGCCGGGCATTGAACCTATGTAAGTTCTTCTATGTCCGCGTATTTCTGCTTCATCGCGGACACCTCCTAATGAGATTCTTACGAAATTTCTACCAAGTGCGCGTGCAATCGATTTACCAAGTGAGGTTTTACCAACACCGGGAGGACCAACAAAACATAAAATTTGTCCCCGCATATTTTTAACAAGGTTAAGGACTGCAATATGTTCAACAATCCTTTCCTTCGGCTTATCAAGTCCGAAATGATCTTCGTCAAGAATTTTACGGACGTTTTTTACATCAAGGTTATCGGCGGTTTTTTTATACCAGGGAACATCAATCATCCAATCGAGATAATTTCTAATTACAGTTGCTTCAGGTGAACTTGGAGGAGTCTTTTTAAGCTTGTTCAATTCTTCAATTGCTTTTTCCTGAACTGCTTTTGGCATTTTAGCTTTTAATATCTGCTCTTTAATTTTAGAAAATTCCGGTGAAGATTCTTCTTCGTCGCCAAGTTCGTCCTGGAGAATTCTGATCTGTTCCTGTATAATAAACTTGCGCTGTGTTTTGGTAATATTTTCCTGAACTTTATTTTCAATTTCCTTTTCGATGCGCAGAATTTCGATTTCGGATGTGAGTATTTTTATTATTTCGTAGAGCTGTTCCTTAATTGAAAAATGCTGAAGGATTTTCTGTTTCACTTCTATAGTTTGATTGATATTTGCGGCGGCATAAAACAGTTTGCGGTCAGGTTCTTCAATACTTTCGAATGAATTAATTGCTTCGGGCGGAATTGATTTATTTATCTTAACATATTCTTTAAATAGATTGGACATCTGCCTGATTAATGCGTTAAGTTCTCTCTGGTCTTCATGTTTCGGTTCAATAACTTCAATTTCTGCTTCAAAGAAATTTGTTCTATCAGTAAATTCGATTATCCTTCCCTGAATAATCCCATCAACAAGAATTTTCAACAATCCGTTAGGAAGTTTCAGAATCTGAATAATCTTGGCAATTGTTCCTTCTTTAAAAATATCCTCTTTAGAAGGACCTTCAATATTCGGTTTCTTTTGTGCGGCAAGAAAAATAAACTTGGAATTATCCAGAGCGTAATTAGCAGCATTAATCGATTGTTCTCTACCAACAAGCACAGGAAATATCATATATGGAAATATTACGTTATCCCTTAGTGGAAGAACCGGAAGAATTTTGGGTATATCTTCTATTACTGAATACTCTTTTGATTCGGTTTTAACATCTTGGCTCATTATCTTTTAACTCCGTTGCGTAGTTTTGATTGCAAAGATACCAAAATATGAAAGTGCTATCAAGGTAGATAAATGATGGATGAGTGCTGAGAGCAGAATTTGAATTAAGAATGTTAAATGAATAATTTTTTGAAAGAATTTGTTTACAAATGAATAAGATGAGTTTTAGTATATTTGCACTCAAAAAAATCTGGGTATAAAATGTTTGAAAAGATTATTCGAATTACTAGAGAAGCCGGTGAAATTGTAAGGGAAGGATTCGGCAAAAATTTTTCAATTGAAACCAAAGGAAGTTTAACAAATTTAGTTACCGAGTATGACAAGAGATCAGAATCAACAATAATAAATTTTATAAAGAAGGAATTTCCATCTCACTCAGTGCTTGCAGAAGAGAGCGGGAATCACAATTCCGGTTCCGAATATTTATGGGTTATTGACCCGCTTGATGGAACTACAAATTTTGCACATGGATTACCAATTTTTTCAATTTCTATCGGTGTGCAGAAAAATGGTAAAACTATCTATGGGGTTGTTTACGATGTTATGCGCGATGCTCTTTATACATCCGAGTTCGGAAGCGGATCATTTTGCAATGGAAGAAAATTAAGCGTAAGTCAAAATTCT
>JAGXSM010000194.1 GCA_018333725.1 Melioribacter sp.
AGTTATTTTTACTACTGTATGTTTCTTAGCCGGCGTTCTGTTTGCATACTTTGTTATGCTTCCGCTTACATTACAATTTGCTGCTCAATTCGGTTCACCGGAAATTGCAAATAATTTTTCCATTGATGAATACTTCTCAATTATTCTAAGTGTAATAATTGGCGCGGGATTAGTATTTGAATTACCGATGCTGTCGTTTTTCTTATCCAAGATTGGAATACTCACACCCAAAATCATGCGTAAATATAGACGCCATTCAATTGTTGTAATATTAATTCTCGCTGCAGTATTAACCCCGGGTACGGATCCGGTTTCCCAAATACTATTAGCCATTCCATTGGTTTTCTTATACGAAATAAGTATTTTAGTTTCAAAAATATTTCAAAAGAAAGATTGAAAATAAATTCACTCTCCGAAATTACTCATCTGATTCAAAATGAATTGGACCAGTTTAATGTCTTTTTCAAACAATCTCTTAAATCGAAAGTAGGATTGCTCGATTTAGTAACCCGTTACATCCTTAAACAAAAAGGGAAGAAAGTAAGACCAGTCCTTGTACTCCTTTCCAGTAAACTTGCCGGGGAAGTTAATGAAAGGTCTTACAGAGGTGCTATTCTTGTAGAATTACTACATACGGCTACACTGGTTCATGATGATGTTGTTGATAATGCAGAGACACGGAGGAGTTTTCCATCCATCAATGCTGTCTGGAAAAATAAGGTTGCAGTATTAATGGGTGATTATCTGCTTGCACGCGGATTAATGCTTGCTGTAGAAGGGAATGATTTTGACTTTCTAAAAGTAATTACAAACACAGTTAAAAGAATGTCTGAAGGAGAGCTACTTCAAATTAGCAAGACAAGAAAGCTGGATAATGATGAAGAAACTTATTTCCGGATTATATCTGATAAAACAGCATCGTTATTAACTACATGCTGCGAAATTGGTGCAAGAGCTTCAACAACTGATGAACAAAAAATTCTTGCATTAAAAAATTACGGTGAAAATCTTGGAATTGCATTCCAGATACGGGATGATATTCTTGATTATATTGGTACTACAAAATTATTTGGCAAACCTCTTGGCGGGGACATAAGAGAGAAAAAGCTTACACTCCCATTAATTTACACTCTCAAAAATTCATCTTCAGATGACTCGAAGCATATAATCAAGCTTATAAAAAATGGCGGCAAAAAACTTGATGTAAAAGATGTTATAGAATATGTTAAAAAGAGCGGTGGTATTGATTATGCAGAAAAAGTTTCAAGAGAATATGCACAAAAAGCTATTGACAGTTTAGCTATCTTTGATAAATCTGAAATTCGAGTTGCCCTCGAATCGCTTGTTCAATTTGTTGTTGATCGTAATACTTAATTAATATTAAAGGGTCTTAAAAAATATTTTAAAAGGAAATTTTTATAAAGAAAATTTTTTTGTTTTTTGATCCCATTTCTTATCTTAGCTCGTGGAATTTTAAAAAAATTCTACGGCATGTCTTAATTAATAAAATCTAACAAATCTGGTATTGAACTCTTTCAGTAGAAAAATGAAATGAGTTTAATTACTTACGAAGGGACTTTATTATAGGGCTTAAATGAAAAAGACTGTTCTTGATTATGCATTAAAAATCCGCCTACCATTAACACTATTTGTAATAGCAACAACATTTGTATTGACATATTACATTTCAAGACCGGAGAGAGACGGTATAGGATATACACCCGAACAACCGATAAAATTTTCTCATAAACTTCATGCCGGTGCAATGGTAATTGATTGCCAGTATTGCCATACTGAAGTTGGTAAGGGAAGGCATGCAACTATCCCTTCTGTTAATGTATGTATGAATTGCCATTCAGTTGCACGCAAAGATAAACCTGAAATTGTAAAACTAACCCAGTACTATGAAGAAGGGAAACCAATTCCCTGGAAGAGAATTCACAAAATTCCTGATTATGCTTATTTCAATCATAGCGTTCATGTTAATAAAGGTATCGATTGTACAAGTTGCCATGGCGATATAAAAGAAATGGAAGTTGTAGGACAGGTAAGACAGTTTACGATGAATGCATGTTTAGATTGTCATAGAGAACCTCATAAGAATTTACCGTATCTGGAAAAAGTAAATAATGGTCCCGATAACTGCTGGGCTTGTCACCGCTAATTTTGTTGGAGCAAAGTATGAATATTAAAAAATATACAAGGAAGAATTTTTTTAGTACGGTTGGTAAAGGATCATTATACGCTTTTCTTGCATCAGTATTGCCAATAAAACTTTTTGCCTCTGTAAAGAATAGAGATAAAATTAATATACAAATTCATCCTAAGGCTGTTAAAAGAAATAATAAGGTTTAGCAAATGAATGAGAACCGGAATTCAAACGAATTGAAAAAAGATTACTGGAAGAGTTTAAAAGATTATAATAACGATCCGGATTTATTAAAAATAAAAGCCAATGAATTTTTAGAAGGTGTTACTGAGGATTTTGATGAATCGAAATTATCCGGATTATCGAGAAGAAGATTCATTGCTCTTTTAACCGCTTCAACTGCATTAGCTGCTACTGCTTGTACAGACTACCGTGATAAAGGAGAAATAATTCCATACAATAAACGCCCGGAAGAGATTAAACCGGGTAAAGCAAATTATTATGCATCAACTTGTAATGGATGTGCTCAATCATGTGGAATTTTAGTTAAAACACGGGAAGGCAGACCAATAAAAATTGACGGCAACCCCGAACACCCAATTAACAATGGAAAAATCTGTTCTAAAGGCCAGGCAAGTATACTCAATCTTTATGATCCTGAAAGATTAAAAGAACCTCTAATTTCCGGAAGGAAGTCAGGCTGGGAAAATATTGATAAAGATGTAATTACTCTTTTAGATAATGCAAGAAAGAATAATAAAGAAATCGCAATTGTAACCGGTAAGGTAGTATCTCCAACTGTTAAAAAATTATTAGATGATTTCAAGACGAAATATTCTTCAACCAAAATTTATTCTGTTGAATTGGTTGGCGATAAATTAAGAAGCGAAGCATGGTTCGAATCTTATGGTAGTTATAATTATCCCGCAATAAAATTTGACCAGGCAAATATCATTCTTTCATTAGACTCCGACTTCCTTGGAAATGAAGGTAATTTTATTGAAAACATGCAAAAGTATTCAAGTAAAAGAGATGTCGTAGATAAAGTTAATTTTAATAGACTCTATGTTGCCGAAGGCAGAATGAGTGCCACAGGTATGATGGCAGATTATAGAATTAGTATCTCTCCCGATAATCAGTATCAGTTTGTAATGATGCTTATAAAAGAATTATTAAAATCCGGTTCATCAATTAACCTGAGTAATGATATTATTAACCGGATTAATAGTACAAATACAGATTTGAAAATTGACAGATCAAAAGTAGAGCTTTTACTAAAAGATCTTATTGCAAATAAAGGTAAGTCGATAGTATATGCCGGAGATACTTTATCAAAGGATGTTCACGTTGCGGTTAATTTTCTTAATGAGATTTTAGGCAATACAGCTTTATATGATTATTCAAGAGTATTCAAAATATTTATACCGTATGCAAAGAACCACGAAATAATTAGATTAATTGATTCAATGTATAATGGAAATGTTGACGTTGTAATTCATTTAGACACCAATCCTGTGTTTATACTTCCCGGTGATATGGGTTATGAAACAGCACTTAAAAAAGTTTCCGGCACTATTTGTTTAACCGAATCCGAAAATGAAACTTCTGCAGTCTGTAAATTTGTATTACCGGTAAATAACCAGTTAGAAAGCTGGGGAGATTCAAATATTAGATCAGGGGTTTATAGTTTACAGCAGCCGGTTATTGCACCAATATTCAATACACGACAAAAAGAATCAGTTTTACTTACTTGGATAAGCGGCGATCCTTCCTCATATAAAGATGATCTCTACCATAAATACTTAATCAATTCATTTAATACCGGCATCTATTCGGCAATAAAAAATTCAGCTGATGAAAAAACATTCTGGTATTCCGCATTACATGATGGGTTTATAACATTCAATGAAGAGAATAAAATTTCTAACTTTAATTTCAATTCACTGACAAATCAAAGTAATTTTATTGAAACGAATGGTTACACACTCCATTTAACGGAAGGTTATTTTGTTGGTGACGGCAGATTTGCAAATAACGGATGGTTACAGGAAGTCCCACACCCGGTAAGTAAAGTATCATGGGATAATTATGCTTCAATTTCACCATTGCTTGCTAAAGAGCTGAATGTTGATATGGATGATGTAATTGAATTAAGTGCAAACGGAAAAATTTTTAATGTGCCAGTCGTTGTTCAACCCGGTGTAGCTGAAAAAACAATTAATATCGAATTAGGATACGGCAGAACTGTGGTTGGTGATGTAGGCAAAGGTGTTGGATTCAATCCAATCAGTTTAATGAGTAAGAATTTATCATTATCACCATTTGTCATAAGTAATATTACTGTTAAAAAAACCGGTGATAAACACAAACTCGTATCAACACAAGAGCATCATTCTCTGGATGATACATTTGTAAAGGACTTTCACAGAATAAGAAAAATTATTCAGGAAGGAACAGTAGAAGGTTACAAAAAAGACCCGCATTTTCTGCATCATGAAATGCACGATATTTTTGGAATAACACGTGAACACAAATACACAGGTGTTAAATGGGCAATGTCTATCGACTTAAATAAATGTACAAGTTGTACTGCGTGTGTTACCTCCTGTAATGTTGAAAATAATATTCCTGTTGTAGGTAAAGATCAGGTTGAAAGAGGAAGAGAAATGCAGTGGATGCGAATTGATAGATATTATTCCGGAACTCCGGAAGATCCGATCGTAAGTAATCAACCGATGCTCTGCCAGCATTGCGATAATGCACCTTGCGAAAATGTTTGCCCTGTAAATGCAACCAATCACAGTCCTGATGGCTTAAACCAGATGGCATATAATCGTTGTGTAGGAACAAGATATTGCTCTAATAACTGTCCTTATAAGGTTAGACGATACAACTTTTTTGATTTCAGGGATCATTTTGCCGATGAATATTATCAGAATAATTTAACTGCGCTGGTCAACAATCCTGAAGTAACTGTTAGATCCCGTGGTGTAATGGAAAAATGTACTTTCTGTATTCAAAGAATTATGGAAGCCAGATCCGATGCAATTACTGAAGGAAGAGAATTAAAAGGTTCTGATGTTGTTACTGCTTGTCAGCAAGCCTGTCCTACCAATGCAATTGTATTTGGAGACATGAACGATCCTGAATCCAAAATTTCCAAAATGCGGGATCATAATCTTGCATATCATGTTTTGGAAGAATTGAATATAAAACCAAATGTTACATATATAGCAAAACTTAGAAATACTCATCCGGAGGGTAATTAGTGAGCGTTGTTGATTATACACAGGAATTATCGGTTGTAGAAGGGAAGCCGGCTTTACGTTCCCTCGATGATATTATTTCCAAACCATTAGAAACCAAGCCGGATAAAAAGTTTTACATAGCTCTGTCGATAACTCTTTCGATGCTCGGACTCTTTGTTATTGGACTTGGATTAACATTCTGGTATGGAATAGGAATGTGGGGTAATAACAATCCGGTTGGATGGGCATTCGATATTGTAAACTTTGTATTCTGGGTTGGTATTGGTCATGCTGGAACATTAATCTCTGCAATTCTTTTTCT
>JAGXSM010000195.1 GCA_018333725.1 Melioribacter sp.
CTTGTCAATTTTGTTTATTGCATCCTTAAATAACTCAACCATTGCTGATATCTTTTCAGCAGCATTTTTAATTGCTTCGGGATGTTTTTCCAAATACCATGATTTCCACTCATCTAAGCTCGAACCTGAAAACTCTTGTATTAAATCACTTACTTGTCAATTTTGTTTATTGCATCCTTAAATAACTCAACCATTGCTGATATCTTTTCAGCAGCATTTTTAATTGCTTCGGGATGTTTTTCCAAATACCATGATTTCCACTCATCTAAGCTCGAACCTGAAAACTCTTGTATTAAATCACTTAATTGTCCGACAACCTTTGGTCTTGTACCTTGTGAGTTCTTATTGGCAAGGTTCATAATCTATGCCGTATATTTTGGAAAATCCGGTTCCGGTGCTAAGAGAAGTTTTTGAATCTCTTTTCCTTTAATTTTTATTTTCATTACTATTCCATAGCATTTTTTCAAATTTGCCTTTGTATTTATACTCCATTCCTAATTCGAGATCAACCAACCTCCTTTTTATTAGATGCGCATTTATGAAAGTTTTATTCCTAAGAAATAGATATACTAACAAATTATTATTCACATCATATTTTGCTTTGTCGAATTTTAATAAAACGGGATTACCTTTTGTAACTTTCTTTAGAAAATTTATTGCTTCTGTTTCTTTTATTGGATTTGGCCTAACGCCTATTAATTTTACCAATAGACCACTATTCAGTAGAATCGTATTGGGAGAAATAATTTCTTTTACATAAACATTACTTACATCATTTTCTTTACCAGTAATTTTTGAACCGAATGTCAAATCCCGTGGATCTATTTTTTTATCAAACTTTATTGGGTCGGTAAAAATGTACGGAAGTTTATCTTTATCAATACTAACAGCCGATTGAGTTTTAAATTCAACATTACTTTCTAGACTAAATAACTTACCCTGATTTATTTTTAATCTGTTTTCAATGAATGGCTTAAATTGCTTATTTATTTCATAACCTATAGAATTTCTTCCCAATTGCATTGAAGCCAAAGTTGTTGTTCCACTTCCACAAAAAGGATCTAAAACCGTCTCATTTTCAAAACTAAACATCCTTATTAGTCTATAAGGAAGTTCGATTGGAAACATTGCAATGTGTCCCCCGTTTTGTCTTTCACCCGGAAAATTCCAATGTCCTGAAAAATATTGGTTCCATTCATCATTGGTCATTTCCGAATTCTTCTTTTGTTCCTTATTAGGTTTTGGTGATTCGCCAAGTTTTTTAAAGATTAAGATAAACTCATAATCTATTTTAATTATACCATTTCGCGGATATGGATAAGAGCCCATTATAGATGCTCCACCTGTAGTATTCGATGTCGTAACTTTTTGCCATATAATCGCTCCCATATAATCAAAACCAATTGATTCACAAAATCTTATAATTTCTGTCCTAATGGGAATTACTTTATATCTTCCATAATATACTGATCGCGCGAATTGATCCCCAATATTAATACACAGTCTACAACCTTTATGAAGAACTCTTTCACATTCTAACCATACCAAATTTAGGTTATTAATATACTCTTCGTAAGAATCATCAAACCCAATTTGATTTTGATGGCCATAATCTTTCAATTGCCAATAGGGAGGAGAAGTAATTATCAGATGCACTGATTCATCACTCAATTCCTTCATATTTCGTGAGTCACCAAAAATTATTTGATGCTTTGTTTTTTCCATAGTGACTCCAATTAAAATTATTTTACTACTATGTTATAAATTTTGTTCGGGACAAAAATTTCTTTTACAATTTCTTTATCCTGAATATACTTAATTACTCTTTCATCCGACTTCACAAATTTTGCCGTAGTTTCTTTATCGGAATTATTCGGAACTTCAATTGTAGCGCGAAGCTTCCCATTTATTTGAATTGCAATATTTACTTTATCTTCTACCAAAGCCGATTTATCAACATCAAACCAGTTTGGGGATTGGTAAAGCGACTTACTTTTACCAAGAAGATTCCAGCATTCCTCACCAAGGTGCGGTGCAAGAGGAGCAATCATTATAGCAAATCTTTCGAGCACATAAGTCTTTAAATCATTTCTGCATTCATCTAAAGACTTTAATTCATTTATTAATTCCATTAGTGCTGCAACTGCGGTGTTGAATCGGAAATGTTCAACTTCTCCATTAACTTTTTCAAGTGTCTGGTTAACCTTCCTGTAAACAGTTTTCTCAGTATCACTCAATTCATCAAGATTATATTTCTCTTTTGCGGGATATTGAGAAGAAAAACTCTTATGCGAATTAAATAATGAATACGTCCTTTGAACAAACCTATCAACTCCTACAATTCCTTTATCGCTCCAATCACCACCAAGTTCGTAAGGACCCATAAACATCATATACATTCTAAACACATCGGAACCGTATTCGTTAACAAATTGATTTGGATCTACAACGTTCCCCTTCGACTTTGACATCTTAGCACCAAGATTTGTAATTGTTCCCTGGTGAATTAGTTTCTGAAACGGTTCGTCGCTATTAACCAATCCGATGTCACGTAAAAACTTGTGGATGAAGCGTGCATACAGAAGGTGCATAACAGCATGTTCGGCACCGCCCACATAAGTATCCACCGGAGTCCAGGCTTTGCCCAATTCGAGGTCGAACATCCCTTTATCGTACTTCGGGTTAAGATAACGCAAGTAATACCATGACGAGTCCACAAATGTATCCATAGTATCAACATCGCGTTTAGCATCTTTACTGCACACTGGACATTTAGTATTTACAAATTCCGGATTGCTTGCAAGCGGTGACCCGCCATCGGGTTTAAAATTAACATTATATGGAAGAACAACCGGAAGCTGATCTTCGGGAACAGGAACAAGTCCGCATTCATCGCAATGTATTATCGGAATTGGTGTACCCCAGTAACGCTGACGGGAAATTAACCAATCTCTCAGTCTATAATTAATTGTACGTTTGCCAATTTCTTTTTCTTCGAGCCATTCAATTATTTTTTTCCTGGCATCTTCAACATAAAGACCGTTCAAGAAATCGCTGTTAATGGCGGGACCGTCATCAACAAATGCTTTACCTTCAAATCCATCCGGCGGTTGAACAGTTCTTAAAATCGGTAGACTAAATTTTTCTGCAAATTCCCAGTCGCGCTCATCCTGACCGGGAACAGCCATAATTGCACCGGTTCCGTAAGTCATCAATACATAATCTGCAATCCATATCGGAATATTTTTATTAGTTACTGGATTAATTGCATAAGCACCTGTAAAGATGCCGGTTTTTTCTTTAACAGTTGATGTGCGGTCAATCTCTGTCATAGACTTGATTGAATCGCGGTACACTTCAACTTTCTGTTTATACTCTGATGTAGTTAACTTATCAACCAGTGGATGTTCCGGTGCAAGAACCATATATGTTGCACCAAAAAGTGTATCGGGACGCGTTGTAAAAATTTTTATTTTGTCGTTAGTACCGGCAACACTAAAATCAACTTCGGCACCAACACTTTTTCCAATCCAATTAACCTGCATAGTTTTAGTTTTTTCAGGCCAGTCAATTTTATTCAATCCATCAAGAAGTTCTTCGGCATAATCGGTGATCTTGAAAAACCATTGAGTTAAATTCTTTTGTATTACTGTAGTGCTGCAACGTTCACATGATCCATCATTTAATACCTGCTCGCGTGCTAATACGGTCTGACAGGACGGACACCAGTTAACCGGTGCATTCTTTCTGTAAGCAAGACCTTTTTTATAAAGTTGTAAGAACAACCATTGATTCCATCTGTAATATTCCGGAACGCACGTCATCAGCTCGGAACTCCAATCGTACATTCCGCCCATGTGTTTAACCATTATGCGTATGTCGTTTATATTTTGAAGCGTGCTGTCTTTAGGATGGATTCCGGTTTTAATTGCATAGTTTTCTGCCGGTAGTCCGAATGCATCGTAACCGATCGGTTCAAAAACATTAAATCCTTTCAGCTTCTTAAAACGTGCCCATGAATCAGTCGGACCGTAATTGTACCAATGACCAATATGCATTTTTGCAGCAGACGGATAGATAAACATTACAAGGCAGTAAATCTTTTTTTCAAGATTGGTCAGATCGGTTTTATATATTTCGTTTTCTTCCCAAAACTTTTGCCATTTAGTTTCGATTTCCTGGAACGGGTATTTCATAGTTTTCAATAAATTTATATAAAATGTTGTCAAAATTAGGCAAATTGTTAAGGGTTATCAAGGATTGATTTAACAGGATTTTCAGCAATCTTAACATTAAAAGACCTCCTCTTGTTGAACAAAATTATTTTGTAAATCATTTTTATATTGAAGGGGCTGAATTTCCCTGAACTTAAAGAAAAGGACTTTTTATGAACAAACCGGATTCCCATATATTCGTAATATTTGGAGCTTCGGGCGATTTAACTAAACGCAAACTCGTTCCGGCTATTTATTCTTTATATTTTCAAAATCTTCTACCGGATAATTTTGCTCTCGTTGGAGTTTCAAGAAGCAATTTGAATGATTCAACCTTCCGTGAAAAAATGGAAACATCATTAAATAAATTTAGCCAGATAAAGGATCTTTCCGGGATTGAAAAATTTCTTCAAAAAATTTTTTATTTATCGATGGATAGCACAATTCCGGAAGAGTTCGTTTTATTAAAGAATAAGTTACAGGGGTTAAGGACAGAGTTAAAAATTAAAGCAAATACAATTTTTTATTTATCCACTCCTCCTGATCTTTATTCAATTATACCAAATAATTTAGCTGCGCATGATTTGAATAATAAGAAAGACGGATGGGTAAGATTGATAATTGAAAAACCATTCGGCCACGATTACAGTTCCGCGCAAAAGTTAGAAAACGAGTTGATTAAATCCTGGGATGACGATCAGATTTACAGGATCGATCATTATCTTGGAAAGGAAACTGTTCAGAATCTTTTGGTAACAAGATTTTCTAATGGAATCTTTGAACCGCTCTGGAATAGAAATTATATTCATCATGTTGAGGTAACATCTGCAGAAAGTATTGGTATTGAAGACCGTGGTATTTATTATGAATCGACCGGTGCGTTAAGAGACATGATTCAAAATCACCTTCTCCAGATAGTAGGGTTAATAGCAATGGAACCTCCATCTTCTCTCGAACCATCAGCTATCCGGAATGAGATATTAAAAGTATTTCAATCATTAAGACCAATAAAAGAAGAAGAGGTTGAAAAAGTAACAATACGCGGACAGTATCTTACTTCACGAATAAAAGGTAAACAAATAGCGGGATACAGAGATGAAAAAAATGTTGATCCCGGTTCAATGGTAGAAACATATGCAGCATTAAAATTTTACATCGATAACTGGCGGTGGGGCGGAATTCCATTTTATATAAGGAGCGGGAAACGGTTACCGACTACTGTCAATGAAGTGGTAATTCACTTTAAAAAAACTCCTCATTTCTTGTTCAGTAAGGATAGAGAAATAAATTCTTGCAACCAGTTAGTATTACGTATTCAACCGGATGAAGGAATACTCCTTAAATTTGG
Organism: Melioribacter sp.; assembly: GCA_018333725.1. Taxonomy (GTDB): domain Bacteria; phylum Bacteroidota; class Ignavibacteria; order Ignavibacteriales; family Melioribacteraceae; genus DSXH01. The sequence goes on from JAGXSM010000195.1 coordinate 5,563, forward strand.
CATGAAGATTCCGGGAGCCGGTTTTGAAGTTCAGACAGTTAATATGGATTTTCATTACTCAGATTTATCGGTCGATAGAATTCCACCGGCTTACGAACGTTTAATTTACGATTCGATGAAGGGCGATACAACCTTGTTTGCCCGAATTGAAGAGGTAATGGCTGCCTGGAAATTTTTAATGCTGGTAATAAATGAATGGAAGAACAATAAAAAAATTCCTCTCTACGGATATTCAGCCGGAACCTGGGGTCCCGAACACGCCGATAAATTGATTGAGGGAGAAAATATGAGCTGGCGATACCCATGTAAAAATCTTGCCGATGACGGAGTCTATTGTGAACTCTAAAATAATTATATCAGCAGATGTAGAAGAGCTTGCATCTCGCTTTGCCAGAATACTTAAAGATGATGTAAACAATTCAGCTGACTTTTTTAACCTGGTTCTCTCCGGTGGTTCAACACCCGGGGTGGTATTCGATTTTTTATCCAACAATTGCAAAACAGAAATTGAGTGGAATAAAATACGTTTTTTCTGGGGGGACGAAAGATGTGTTCCGCCGGATCATCCCGATAGCAATTATTTAATAGCATACAAACATCTTTTCAGCAAAATCGTAATACCGGAGAAAAATATTTTTAGAATTGAGGGCGAGAATAAACCTGAATTGGAAGCACAAAGATATTCCAGGATAATTTTACAAAATGTTCCTTTGGTTAATAATTTCCCTTTGTTCGATTTGATAATGCTCGGTTTGGGCGAAGATGGACATACTGCATCAATTTTTCCGGACAATTTAGAATTGATCAATAAAGAAAATATTTGTGAAGTAACGGAGCATCCAATATCACGGCAAAAGAGAATTACGCTAACCGGAAAGGTTATAAACAATTCAAGAAAAGTTATCTTTTTAATTACAGGAAACAGTAAAAATAAAATTGTCGATACAATAATTAATCGAAAGAGTGGATTTGATAAGCTTCCCGCTTCATATATAAATCCAATTAATGGAGAATTAATCTGGCTTTTGGATAAAGAATCCGGCAAGGGTTTATCACTTGCTTCAAAATGATTTGATTTTGTTACCAAAATAGATAAAGGATGGCTTACGAATTGATCCTCTTGCTATTTAATTTCCCCTCCACTTTTCATAATTTTGAACCAGAATAAAAACCATCTGAGGATTCCAATGAAAAAATTCCTTTCGTTTTTTCTAATAATTATTTCAGCAATTTCTATTTACCCGCAGAAGAGAGCACTTACAGTCGAAGATTTATGGAAGATGAAAAGAATCGGCGCGTATGATGTATCACCCGACGGTAAGACTATTGCATTTGCAGTAACCACTTTTGATATGGATGCCAACAAGGGCAACTCCGATATATGGTTAATT
>JAGXSM010000196.1 GCA_018333725.1 Melioribacter sp.
GCCGGCAATAGTAGCCATTCCGCCTACCATTATTGTAAGCAATTCACTTTGTGTCATCCCTTTTAAGTATGGCTTAATCATCAATGGTGCTTCGGTTTGCCCGACGAATATATTGGCAGTACATGATAAAGATTCAGCGCCGCTTGTTCCCATTACTCTTGCCATAAACCACGCCATCCCCTGAACAATTTTTTGCATCACTCCTAAATAATAAAGCAGCGACATTAAACTAGCGAAGAAAATGATTGTAGGTAAAACCTGGAATGCAAAGAATACTCCTAAACTTCCTTCATTTCCGGGACCTAATCCCAAACTTCCGAAAACAAATTTTGCACCTTCGGTAGTAAAGTTTAGAACTAATACGAAGAATGAACTGACAAACCTGAAAAATTCTTTAATCCATCCTAATGGTGCAAAGAATTGGCCAAGCTGATCACCTTTAATTATAAAAATTGCGAGAGTTATTTGAATTGCTAATCCGCTTAGAACAAGCCGCCAGTTTATTTTCTTTTTATTGTTCGAAATTAAAAAAGCGATTCCGAGGAGGATTATTATTCCTATTATTCCACGTATTAATGAGGTAAAATCCATTTGTCACCAGAATTTATTTAATGATTTGTCGCTGTTTTATTTTTTTACAAATCCAATGTTTTCTTTAACCGAAAACTTGTGCACTAATAACCAGCAACTACGAACTAAGCACTAAGAACTTTTTACTCCGGTATATAATGGCACTTTCTGCAACGTGCCTCATAACTATCAGCAGCACCAACAAGAACTCTCTCAGCCGATACAATTTTACGTTGAGTTTTATCAGCCGGATTACCGCAGTTAACACAAATGGCTAATGTTTTAGAAATATATTCAGCAATTGCCAATAATTGCGGCATCGGTTCGAATGGTATTCCGCGATAATCCTGATCTAACCCGGCAACTATAACACGTTTTCCTTCGTTAGCAAGCTGATTGCAAACGTCAATTAAATCCTGATTGAAAAACTGTGCTTCGTCAATTCCTATTACCTGAGCATTCTCAACATAGTCTAGAATTTCTTTTGCGTTATCAACAAGGATCGATGGCATCGATTGCTCGCTATGCGAAACAATGTCGCCCATTGAATAACGGTTATCAATTTTCGGTTTGAAAATTTTCACGTTCATCTTTGCAATTTTTGCCCGGCGTAAACGGCGAATTAGTTCTTCTGTTTTGCCGCTGAACATACACCCGGTTATTACTTCAATCCACCCGGTGTTTTTTGGTGTTGAGTGAGGTTGAAATTCCATCATTTCTTAAGAAACTCCTCTCCGAATGAATAGGGAAGTAATTCTCTTAATTTCAATTTCTTGCTTTTACCTTTTTTGTTAACAAGTATAACATCAAGATTTCCTCCGCATAAATCGGATAATACTTGCCGGCAAGCGCCGCATGGAGGTAAGTAATCATCGGTATCTCCGGCAACTGCTATGGCTTTAAATTTTCGTTCTCCTTCCAGTATTGCTGTAAATAGAACTGTCCTCTCTGCACAGATTGTTAAACTGTAAGATGAGGTTTCAATGTTTGCACCCTGATAAACGTTACCGTCCTTTGTTAGGAGTGCTGCTCCTACATGAAAGTTTGAATATGTCGGAAGGGCTTTGGATTTTGCTTCGATTGCTTTCTGGATAAGTTCTTTTCTGTTGTACATTCCGCAGTAGATTTTTTTTATGCAAAGATAGGTTATTACTTATTAAAATGGAATTGGAAAGTGATCAGGATTCTGGATATTGGATGCTTGATACTGGAGGTGACGCTACATAAAGAGTTATTGATTCCAAATTTCAGGTATTACTCATTTACGTATCGCAACCTATTAACAATCTCAAATATCAATCGCAAATATCTAATCACTGTTTATTACGGAAAATTCCGTAAAACGGTTTTATTGCCGCTGCAATCCATACTATTGCATACCAGTACCAGTCAAGGCTCAATAATTCCGGCCATAATTTTGCGAATAATAAAGTAGCTGCAAAAACAGCTATTTTAATCAGTCCGATATCCCAGACATCGGATTTGTAATTGAATGCTTTTTCCAAAAAACTCATCTCAGGCCCACCTCTATAAAAAACATACTATTATGGGAATAAAATATTCTCAATCATTATGTGAATCAATATCTTCTTCATCAATATGAAATTTGTGAAGCATCCTGTGTGTAATAGGTGCTAACACAATTCCAAGAACAGCAATAAATACAAGTCCGCTAAAGAGGGCATAGGCAGAAGCAAATATTTTTGCACCGTTATTTGGAAGCTGATTAACAGGACCCATTCCGCCTAAGATCATTGATGCTTCAAGAAGCGAATCGATGAAATCGAATCCGGCTATAAAGTGATATCCGGTTATACCAATTGATAACGCAATAATTATTAACGCAAAGGCAAGTAAGATTGATAGGGATAATCTCCGGATAAATACTGAAAACGGGGCGAGTTTTTCGTGTTTCTGCTCGAACATCTGAACCTCAATTTAGGTCGATTCAAAATTAATATTTTTCTTATAAACTATTTTGTTGTCAGTCCGCCCATTTTTGTTAATACTGAATCAACCGGTTCCCAGAGTTCTATCTTGTTGCCATCAGGATCAATTAGATAAGCAAACTTTCCATATTCATATTTCTGAATTTCACCAATAACTTTAACTCCGTTCGATTTGAGATTCCTGATTAGTCCTTCTATATTCTGAACCCTGTAATTGATCATAAATTCTTTTACGGAAGGGGAGAAGTAATCTGTCTTGGTTTCAAACGGACTCCACCTCAGGTAATTAATCTGATCAGGATCATTAGCATTGCGGAATTCGAAAACTGATCCGTAAAGATCCGTTGAAAGACCAAGGTTTTTGCCATACCATTCTTTAATTACAGAAGGATCTTTCGACTTGAAGAAAATTCCTCCGATACCGGTTACCCTTGGAATTGTGTCATTTGTAATATTATTAATGCGAATGTGAGAAGGAGTTTTTTTATTTTCATCTTGGCTGCTGCAGCTGAAGATAAGTATTAATGCCAGCAGAGATATGATTAATCTATTCATGTTTTTCTACACCAGTCTGTTTTAGTTGCGTAATAGATTTATTTAGTGAACAATACCATTCTTTGACAAGCATTATTAAAAAATTTACCTGTACTTTGCAATAATCACAGAAAAAAGCATATCATAAGTAACTTTATCATATCCTTTGCAAAGCAATCTCTGTTCTTTTAATTGCTTCATATCATTCATTTCTAACAATCTTTTAATATAATTTGGTGAATGATTTTAAATAGGGACACCCCAGGATGTCATTAGTTTGGTGAATTTATCTCCGGTAAGATCAGGGGAGATTGTAAATGCGAAGATTCCACCGGTTTTTATTATCCGGGCTATCTCGGAAAATAGATTCTTTAGATCCCCAAGAAAATGTAATACACCGCAGCAAATAACGTGATTAAAATATTGGCTATGATAAGGTAACTTATCATCTAATAGATTATGGAATTTAAGCTCTTCGGTGAAGGATTTCGATTTGCATACCTGCAGCATTTCTTCGGAGGAATCGAAACCATAAACTTTTAAACCAATTTTAAAAAAGTGAATTGAAGCTAACCCGGTTCCTATCCCCAGGTCGAGAATTTTTTCACCTTGTTTAAGGTATTCATAGCTCATTCCAAATAGTATATCGTGAGCGTAACAATTGTATTCTCTAAATTCACTGTCGTAAGTATCTGCACCCTCTTTGTAATCATATTCATTCATATAATTATATCATAGTTTTTGAAATAATTTCAGCGTAATAATTACGGAAAATCTATTGTTTCTCGTTAAATATACGATGAAAAGGGAATAGGAGAAAATAAGTTTGTCAGACTTAATCTATGAATTGCTTAAGCTGGTTATTAATAAAATAATTCCAACCGGCTATACAGCTTTCCCGCTTAAATTCTTCAACGTCATCAGGAAAGTCTTCAAGAACTTTTACTGTCAGTTTTAGTGTTGTGGAATTAACATTCTCCGATAACTCGAATAATGAATTTGATCTCCCTTCGTATTCATTAAAAGTCCATTCATAGTTGATCAATTTATAAGGAATTACTTCAGTAACTTTCCATTGGTGCCGGAAATTTCTATCTCCGTTTGTAACATCAAATTGAGTAGTAAATCCGACCGAAGCTTTGAAATCGGGGATGTTGTTGAAATACCATTTACGCATCATGTTAATGTCTGTAATTGCATCCCAGACCGATTCAAGAGATGCATTAAATGTCTGCTCAACAATTATTAAATCATCTGTGGTTTTCATACCGATTCATGAAGTTGGATTTAATCTAACTTCGTTCCTTTCTTCTGAAGATTTCTTAAATAAATATGCAGCTCCAAGCCATAATACAATAAAGAATCCATTCACTAAAAGAAGTTCGCGTAATAAATTTAATGTGTTTCCATATCCTTCGAAGAGAGCTATTATAATAACAATTACCTGTGAGATTGCCGTCAGTATTAATGTAAGAGACATCCCTTTCGGTTTGAACCTGGAAATAAATGAACCAATTGTTCCTACGCCAAGAACACCGAGGTATAAAATATTTATAGGAGTATCCTCATCTCCAATTATTCCAACAGCCAGATTGGACCAGATCATAAATAAAGCTGTTCCTAGTGTTAATCCGATTGCTAACTTGTAAGTTTTGTTTTGAGCTTTATTAGCCAGTAAGACAAAGGATATACCGGTTCCCATTAATAGTATTCCGGCTACAAGGAAATCAAAGAAAGTCCATTTAACCTCGTTTGTAAACTGCATTGCAATTAAGGGGATTGATAAAAGTATTATGGTAATTAAAACAAATATTAACGAGTGTTTGATAAGTTTGTTATTGAAATTCATCAGGGTTATTTCCATTAAATTTATTTTCAGTGAACAATATATTTCATAATGGGGAGAATACCAAAGTGTATTATGAACTTTCAGAAGATTTTATGATTAAAATTTTGTCCCT
>JAGXSM010000197.1 GCA_018333725.1 Melioribacter sp.
GCATGCACTTCCGGCCGATAGAGGCAATGAAGTAACAGATGAAATTTTAGATAACCCGGATATTTCTATTGTATTCGATGAAGCGGAGAACCGGCTTCATACTGCTAAAGCAATAATGGGATTAACGATGTAGAAAAACATTAGAACGCGGATTTCGCGGATTAGGCGGATGATCGCAGATAAAACTAAAATATTACATTCAGAATTAACAGAGAATATTTGTGAAGAGCACGAAGCTCAATTAATAAACTATTTAAAAGCAACCAACATAGAAGTTGGTTTATTATTGAATTTTGGTAAGAATGCTGAATTCAAAAGAAAAATTTTTATAAATGAAAAAAAAATATCTGCGGAAATTCGCTAAATCAGATTTAATCCGCGTTCTATTTATTTATGATAAAATACTTTTACAAATGTTTTGATTGCGGTGCGCATTACTCTGCACAACAGATTGAAGAGAATTTTGTTTATCTATGTCCGGTATGCGGAAAAGCAGAACGTAATAAACCCTTGAAGGGAGTTCTGACTATCGAATATGATTATAAGTCGTTGAAAAAAAAATTATCTAAAGAGAAATCCCTAAAACTCACACCCGGAAAATTCTGGCAGTATAAATCGCTCTGGCCGCTGAAAAAATATCCACCAAATGAAATTCTTGCTCGTTTGGAACTTTGCAGCGCACCGGTATTAAATTATAATATAGATGGAAAGCAACTGCAGTTCTTTGATGATACCAGAAATCCCACTTTATCTTATAAAGACCGCGCAAGCTCTATTGTTGCATTGAAAGCACTTGAGTCAGGTATTAGCGAGATTTCAGCCGCTTCAACTGGAAATGCCGGTTCGTCGCTTGCGGGTATTTGTGCACGACTCGGAATTAAATCCCACATTTTTGTTCCTTCAACAATTCCAGATGCAAAACGGATTCAGATTCAATCGTTTGGAGCTAATATTTATCTTGTGGAAGGAAGTTACGACGATGCATTCGATCTTTGTCTGGAAATATCATCAGCGAAAAATATTTACAACAGAAACACGGCATACAATCCATTAACAATTGAAGGGAAGAAATCGGCTGCGTTTGATATGTTTATTCAGTTACAAGGGAAGTTACCGGATATTATTTTTGTGCCGGTTGGTGATGGAGTTATTATATCGGGCTTATTCAAAGGATTTTATGATTTGAAAAAACTCGGCTGGATTAAAAAATATCCACGGCTTGTAGGTGTGCAGGCCAAAGGAAGTGATGCACTTGTCCGGTATTTGGAAAAAGGGAAATTCGTGTTTCACAGTGCATCAACAGTGGCTGATAGTATTTGTGCAGCTGCCCCCAGAAATCTTTATATGGCAGCAGCTGCAATTCGTTTGACGGATGGATTTGCAATATCGGTTAGTGACGATAATATTTTGCAAGCACAGAATTATTTATCGCAATCAACGGGATTATTTGTCGAGCCGTCTTGTGCTGCATCCTTTGCGGGGTATAAAAAGTTTATTTCCACGAACAAGGGAACTCACATGGAAAATGTTTTGCTAATGATGACTGGAAACGGACTAAAAGATATTAACACTGTTATTAAAAATACACCAAAACCCAAAATTCTTTCGTCGGATCAAATCAAAGAAAAATTCAGGTTGAAATGAGGGTTAGCGGATTAATTCTCGCTGCCGGGCTCTCCGGTAGAATGAATTCATTCAAACCGCTTCTTAAAATTAAGAACCAAACAATAATTCAAGTAATTATTGATAAACTACTGAATGTGTGTGATGATGTTATTATTGTAACAGGTTTTAAGTCTGATGAGATTAAAAGTGTAATTGAAAAATCCGACCGGATAAAATTTGTGTTTAATGAAGAATATGAAAAAGGAATGTTTACATCACTGAAAAAAGGATTGAGTGAATTGAGTAATTCCGATTGGACGATTTATCATTTTGTGGACCAGCCATTTTTGCCTGAGATTTTTTATTCAGATTTTGTTACCCGGATTGATCAGAATTATAACTGGATTCAACCGGAATTTAACTCAGTCAAGGGTCATCCAATTCTTATCAGCAGATCAATTTATCAGATCATATTAAATGAGAGCGACGGAGGTTCTTTGAGAAGCATTAGTTCAAATAGCTTTATCAAAAAATTTATCTGGAGCTGTAATTATCCTCAGATTCATGATGATCTTGATACGCCGGAAGAGTTTAAGAAGCTCCTTTTAAGGGAAGGAATTAATTTATGAAAGATTTGAAACTATGGAAATTTGTTCTGGATAATATCAGAAAAAATAAAAAAGTAATCCTTACAACAGTTCTGGAATCCAAAGGAAGCTCACCGGGTAAAGCCGGATTTAAAATCGCGGTTTCAGAAGACGGCAAGCATGTTGGTACAATCGGCGGTGGTGAAATGGAATTCAACTTGCTGAATGAATGTAATAAATTTCTGGATTCAAAAAAGAAAATATATCTTCACCGAAAATTGTATCATAGTAAAAATGTAAAAAAATTACAATCGGGACTGGTCTGCCAGGGCACTCAAACGAATTTTACATTATCCCTAGATAAAAAAGATTATGAGACTGTTGCATTCATAATAAAATCATTTGAAATAAAAGAACCAGCAATATTAATATTATCTCCGGATGGTTTAAAAATTAAAAAGAGTTTTAAAAATGATGCACACATCAATTACAATTACAAATCAGAGAGTGGATGGAGGTATGAAGAAAATATCGGCGTAAAAGATACCGTTTATATAATAGGCGGTGGGCATGTAGGACTTGCTCTTTCAAATCAAATGGAATTACTCGGATTTCACATTGTTGTTTTTGATAACCGCGCAGATGTTCAAACCCTAAATGAAAACAGATCTGCTGATGAGATAATAATTGCTTCGTTTGATGAAGTAGGCAGCTACATAGAAGAAGGTGAATACTCGTATGCTGCAATTGTAACATCGGCGTTACCCACTGATAAGATAGCTCTTAAACAAATAATTAATAAGCAACTCAAATACATCGGATTGATGGGAAGCGAAGCAAAGTTGAAAAGAATTTTTGATGAACTAGAGACGGAAGGAATAAAGAAGACACTTCTAAAAAAAGTCGAAGCTCCAATAGGGTTAAAAATCAATAGCAATACAGTTGAAGAAATAGCAGTTAGCATTGCCGCACAAATTATTAAAGTAAAGAACTCTAACAATTAGCGGATTTGTTTATGAACACTGTTGAAAAAGTTGAAGCAAAATTCAGAGAATTATTTAATGAATCTCCATTGCTTTTTCGTTCGCCGGGACGCGTTAATTTAATCGGTGAGCATACGGATTATAATATGGGATTTGTATTACCGGCGGCAATTGATAAAGCAATCTATTTTGCTATCACACCACGAAGCGATGATATCTGTAATCTTCACTCGATCGATTTTAATGAAAGCAACCAGCATCCAGTAGCCAAAATCCAGCATCAAGAAAAACACTGGGCAAATTATTTGCTTGGTGTGGTTGATCAAATACAAAAGTTGGGATACACAATAAAAGGATTTAACTGTGTATTTGGAGGAGATATTCCTATTGGCGCCGGACTTTCATCATCGGCAGCAATTGAAGCGGGGCTGGCTTTTGCACTCAATCATATTTTTAATCTGGGTATAGCAAAACTTGAGATTGTAAAATTGGCTCAGCGTGCCGAGAATGAATTTGTAGGTGTAAAATGCGGAATTATGGATCAGTATGTAAATATTTTTGGAAGTGAAAAAAAAGTTTTAAGAATAGATTGCCGTTCACTTGACTATGAGTACCATCCATTTGAAAGAGAGGATTTAAGAATTGTTCTTTGTAATACAATGGTTAGTCATTCGCTCGCATCATCTGAATATAATGCTCGCAGAGCACAATGCGAAGAAGGAGTTAAAATATTACAACAATATTATCCGCATGTTAATAGTTTGCGGGATGTTGAATGGGATATCATAAAATTACACGAATTGGAATTTCCTCCTAAAGTATGGAATAGGTGTAAATATGTAATAGAAGAAAATGAAAGACTGCTTAAAGCATGCGAGGATCTAGACAGAAATGATTTTGTTTCGTTTGGATATAGAATGTATCAATCGCATGAAGGGCTGCGCGACTTGTACGAAGTAAGCTGTAAAGAGCTCGATTTTCTTGTTGATCTGGCTTCAAAACAAAAAGGCGTTCTGGGTTCAAGAATGATGGGCGGAGGGTTCGGCGGCTGCACAATTAATATAATTGAACACAATAAAGTGAATGAATTCATCTCAGAAGTATCGGGAAAATATCAGATGGAATTTGACAAAAAACCCGATACCTATATTTGTACAATTGAAAACGGAACCGGATTACTTCACTAACACTTTCCTTAAAATCCGTTTGAGTGAAAGAATCCGGTTAAGATTTAGTTATATCCTTTTTCGTTAAACGGACTTAACTATTCGAGCCATACTTTTTCGAGAGATTTGATATCATACGAATAATCGTAAGCCGGATCTTCTTTGGGTTTAACAAGCTCCAGTATTTCAAAAGCAAAGTTCTCTTTTCCAAACTGCTTGTATTCATCCTGTAATTTCCGTTTTATATGAGAACCGATTTCCAGAGTAAATTGATGTGAATTAAATTTAGCCGGAATATTTTTACTCCCGCCGATAAAAATTTTACCGTTTACCAGATTACGGATTTGATATACACCCATCTGCCGTTTGGATTGTTTATATTCTATTTTTATTTCTCTTTTATCCATTGTTTAGATTCCTTTAATATTTTCATTAATAAGCCAGTAAATTTGATTATCCCGTTTTAGAACTTTTTCTTCGATCAGTAGCCGTCTTATTGTGCAATAATCGTCATAGTTTTTCATAATTATTTTATTAACATCCTCTTCGCTGTATTTTAAATCCGGTTTAAACTTTTTTGCGAATTCGTTCAATACAATATTTCTTTTCTTTCTTTGAATA
>JAGXSM010000198.1 GCA_018333725.1 Melioribacter sp.
CTGTAATTGCTTTGAATAAGGGAGATCATATTTCCTTCTTCATCGGCAACAGTTAAATAAATTGTGTCCCCTTCATTTAATGCCGGGTTTCCGGCATCAAATGTTCGTGCGGCACGGTTATCATTTATAAGTTTTCTTCTCTGCTCTGCATATTCCTTAGAGATTAATTCCTTAACAGGAATTTTATTGAATTGCGGATCGGCATAAAATTTTGCTCGGTCTTCGAAAGCAAGTTTCTTGGCTTCAACAAAATAATGAATATGTTCTTTGGAACCGAACCCGAATTCTTTAACAGGATATTTTTCAAGAATGTTTAGCATTTGTAATGCCGCTATTCCCTGTCCATTTGGTGGTAATTCCCAAACATCGTAACCGCGATAATTTGTAGAAACCGGTTCAACCCATTCCGATGTATGATCCGCCATATCTTTATAGGATAAAAATCCTCCGACCTCTTTCATGTAAGCATCAATAACTTTTGCAACTTCACCTTTATAAAAATAGTCTCGTCCTTCCCTTGCAATTTTTTCATACGTGTTTGCTAAAAATGGATTTGTCCATATTTCACCTTTGGCCGGACCCCTTCCATTCTTCATAAAAATTTCTTCGAAGCCGGGAAATCTCTTGAGCGATTGAGCATTTCTTTGCCAGTAGTATGAAATCAGTTCAGATACCGGAAATCCTTCTCGCGCATATTTAATTGCCGGTGATAAAACTTCTGTCATTGGAAGTTTGCCGAATTTTTTATGAAGTTCGAACCAGCCATCAACGCAACCCGGCACACTAACAGGTAGTGGACCAAGTGCCGGTATCTGTTTTATATTATTTTTTTTGAAATGTTCAAGTGTTAGTGAATAAGGGGATCGCCCGCTTGCATTCAAGCCAAAAAGTTTTTGATCTTTTGCACTCCATACAATTGCAAAAAGATCACCACCAATTCCGCTACCGGTCGGTTCCATTAACCCAAGACATGCATTTGCCGCGATTGCCGCATCAATTGCACTTCCGCCTTTCTTTAGTATATCTAATGCGACTTGTGTTGCAAGGGGTTGACTTGTTGCGGCCATTCCGTGTTTTGCAATTACTTCGGAACGTGTTGCAAACTTTTTACCGGTTATTCTGTCCTGTGCAAAATTAATTGTGCAAATTGATATTATTATTAATAGAGTTATTTTTTTCATGTAAATACCTGTTAAATTTAATTGTAAATTAACTTATTGATTGGAAAATCTAAAGTGAATTTTGCAAAAAAATTCTTAAGCAATTTTACACTTTTGAGATTTAATCACATAAAATGTAGGAGGAAATATGTTATTTGTAATTGCAATCATTATTGCCGTTGTTTCGTTTTTTGCATACCGGAGTATGAAAAAATTCGGTAGACACCAGGAAGCCAGATTTTCATTAGTCGGAATTGGGGTTGGAGCCATTGTAGCATTGCTTCAATTGTTCACTATTGTTCCGGCGGGAACGGTTGGTGTTGTCGATTTTCTAGGAATGGTTAGCGACAACACATTAAAAGCCGGTGTAAATATGGTTAACCCGATGGCACGTGTAATTAACTTTAGTATTAAAACCCAGGAGTTGAAGGAAATGATGAATGTTCCTTCAAAAGAAGGTCTTAGTGTTCAGCTGGAAATTAGTCTTCTCTACTCTCTCGATCCGGATAATGCTTCAAAGATTTACAAAACTGTTGGAGAGAATTACGGAGAAATAATTTTAATCCCTCAATTCAGATCTGTTGTGCGGGGTATAACCGCTAAGTACGAAGCAAAAGCACTTTATACTGCCTCACGCGAAATACTGGCACACGAAATACAAAGTGAACTTGAAAGACTTGTTGGTCCACGTGGTATCACAGTCGAATCGGCACCGATGAGACAAATTATTTTACCGGGTGGTCTAACGGCATCAATTGAAGAAAAGCTTAAAGCCGAACAAGAAAGCCAGCGGATGGAATTTATATTGAAGCGGGAAGAACAGGAAGCCGATAGAAAGCGAATCGAGGCAAAAGGTATTGCCGATTTCCAGGATATTGTTGCACGCGGCATTAGTCAGCAGCTATTACAATGGAAAGGAATTGAAGCAACAGAGAAGCTTGCTAATTCACCTAATTCAAAAGTCGTAATTATCGGCGCTGGGAAGGATGGACTGCCCGTAATTTTAGGCAACCAATAACTCCATTTTATTCAAAAAAGTCCGCTTTTATAAAGGGGCGGACTTTTCTCCTTTAAATTGAACCTGTGGTTTTATTATATTTGCAATGTGAAAAAGGTAATTCAAATATCGTTCGCAATTGTTTATCTGTTCTTAACTACAGGTTTTACAATCACAGTTCACAATTGCGGAGGGATGTTAAGTGATGTAAGTATTGTCAGAACTTATGGCGATCAGGATCCATGCGGTTGCGATAACTCGTGCGGAGACTCATGCTGCAACAATGAAGTACAAACAATTAAATTAGCCGACTCTCACAAATCTGAAGCGAAGTTTAATCAAAATTCATTTGAATTGGTTGTTGCAATTTTTCATCTAGAAGATGTTTCACCTTATAATAACACTAAAACAGAATTTTCATCAAATCATTTTTTCGGTGATCCAGGTCCACCCTCTTTATATCTCTATAACTGCACTTTTCTAATCTGATTTACCTATCTATTTTATTCATTTAGGATTGATTGTAATATCATTGCAATTCTTACACGGTTTCATGTAAAAGTTAATGATATACATACCTTACTAAATTTAAAAAATCGTACTTAATTTAAGAGAATAAATATGATAGAAAAAATAATTGATTGGTCTGCCAACAACAGGTTCATTGTAATTTTGATTTATATAATCGTCATTGGTTTTGGAATTTACAGTGTCATCAATCTACCAGTCGATGCAATACCAGATCTCTCGGAAAATCAAGTAATAATTTATACGGAATGGATGGGGCGCTCACCTCAAATAATTGAAGACCAGGTTACATATCCAATAGTTTCCGGATTGCAAGGATTAACAAAAGTTAAAGCTGTCCGGGCTTCCTCAATGTTTGGGATGTCTTTCGTCTTTGTTGTCTTCGAAGATGGTGTTGATACTTATTTTGCGCGAACACGTGTACTCGAAAGGATGAATACTATTCAAGCTCAATTGCCTTCCGGCGTTGTCCCTTCCCTTGGTCCCGATGGAACAGGAGTTGGACATGTTTATTGGTACACTGTCGAAGGGAAAGGATATGATCTTGGTACACTTCGGGCGATTCAGGATTGGTACATACGTTACAAACTTTCTTCTGTAGATGGTGTCGCAGAAGTTGCAAGCATTGGCGGATTTGTAAAACAATATCAAGTTGATGTTAATCCAACCGATTTACGCGCTTATAATTTAACCGTCGCGGATGTGGTGAATGCTGTTCAAAGAAGCAATAGCGAAGTTGGTGGAAAAATTTTAGAAATAAGCGATGCTGAATATTTTGTTCGTGGTCAAGGTTATATTCAGTCAAAAGATGATGTTGAGAACACTGTGATCAAAACTGCAACTAATGGAATTCCTATTCTAATTAAAAATATTGCTTCCGTTTCTTTGGGCGGCGATATACGCCGAGGGGCATTAGAAAAGAATGGCGAAGGGGAAGTTGTCGGTGGAATTATAGTTATGCGCACCGGAGAAAATGCTCAAAAAGTTATTGACCTTGTAAAAGAAAAAATAAAAGAGATCTCTCCCGGTTTGCCTCCCGGAGTTGAAATTGTAACGTCCTATGATAGAAGTACTCTAATTAAAGAAGCTATCGGCACTCTGGACAGGGCTTTAATTGAGGCTGCAATTACAGTTTCAATAATGGTGGTAATATTTCTATTACACTGGCGAAGCATTGTAAGGATACTTATCGAAATTCCAATTGCTGTGCTTATCTCTTTCGTTTTTATGTATATGTTTAACATTACTTCCAATATAATGAGTCTTGGCGGAATTATATTAGCAATAGGAGTAATAGTAGACTCGTCCATTGTTCTTGTTGAAAATGCCTACCGGAATATTGCTAAAGCTATTGAGGTGAAAGGGAAATTAACTGCCGATGAATACAAAAAGATATCCATTGATTCTGCCAAGCAAGTAGGAAGAGCAATTTTCTTCTCCGAATTGATAATACTCGTTTCGTTTATTCCGGTATTTCTGTTAACAGGTCAAGAAGGAAAACTCTTTAAACCACTCGCATTTACAAAGTCTTTTATGATGATCGGCTCAGCAATAGTGGTTCTTTCACTTATTCCGGTTTTAATGACAATGTTAATGAGAGGGAAATTTAGACCGGAGGAAAAAAATCCATCTACAAGATTTTTCATTCGCATTTACAAACCAGTGATCCATTGGGTGCTTAAACATAGAAAAACTACAATTGCTATAAATGTTATTGCTCTACTAATTACTATTCCAATGATTCTCAATACGGGCAGCGAGTTTATGCCTCCGCTTGATGAAGGATCAATTCTCTATATGCCGGTTACATTGCCCGGTGCATCTATAACCGAAGTCAATAGAATTTTACAAGAGCAGGACAAGATCATTATGACAGTTCCCGAGGTTCATCATGTTCTTGGGAAAACGGGACGCGCCGAAACTGCAACCGATAACGCACCGTTAAGTATGATCGAAACAATAATCTTGCTCAAACCCAAAAGTGAATGGCGCACTGGTATTACTAAGCAAGATATAGTTGCTGAACTTGATTCCAAATTACAAATACCCGGAGTACGTAACGGCTGGACTCAGCCAATCATTAACAGAATAAATATGCTAGCTACTGGTGTAAGAACAGATATTGGATTTAAAATTTTTGGTCCAAATCTCGATACATTGGAAACTTATGCTATCAAAGCGGAAAATTTGTTAAAGAAAGTGGATGGAGCGGCAGATGTAGTTGCCGAACGTGTGCAAAACGGGTACTATCTCGACATTAATATTAAACGCGGAATTGCCGCCAGATATGGCGTAAACGTCCGTGATCTTCAAGACATAATTGAAACTGCCATCGGCGGGCAAAATCTTGGAATTGTTATTGAAGGCAGAATGCGCTTCCCAATAAGAATGCGTTATCAAAAAGATTACCG